>CAYQJZ010000010.1:13924-18488 GCA_964417995.1 uncultured Bifidobacterium sp. | reverse complement strand
AAGCACGGGCGTAGAACACAGCTGATCTTATAAACATCAGCGGCAGTGGACACATTCTGTTACTGAGATGCACTGACAACTAGGATGGCAGACATGACGAGTTTTGCGGATATCACTACTATCGGCGTAGGCGGCACAATTGCCCGTTTTCTGGAACCCACTTCACGCGTTGGCATTATTGAAGCTGTTGAGGACGCCGACGAAAAAGGCATTCCGCTGTGTGTCATCGGTGGTGGATCAAATCTGCTGGTATCTGATGAAGCGTTTAACGGTGTAGTCGTGCGCGATGCTCGGCGTGAAATCACCGTTCCTGATGAAGCAACACCCGTCGAAGGCGGTGATCGCACTGTACACGTCAATGCAGAGGCTGGCTGCAACTGGGACGATTTTGTAGCGTTCACTGTTGACCTCGGTTTAGAAGGAGTTGAAGGGCTTTCAGGCATTCCGGGAACAGTGGGAGCATCTGTAGTGCAAAATATTGGCGCTTATGGCCAAGAAGTTTCTACAGCTGTTTCCTCGGTTGAGGTATGGGATCGGCAAGAAAAGTGCACCGCCGAGTTAACTGCTGCTGACTTAAATTTTGGCTACCGTTCATCGACGTTGAAAAGCAGTATGTACAAAGCGCCAGCTACTCCTGCTGATCAGTTCTTCCCCACACCACGCTACGTTGTACTGTCGGTAACATTCGCACTGAAACACAGCAGTACCGGAACGGTGGGCTATGGCCAACTTGCCAAAGCACTGGGCGTTGAGGTTGGCGACCGCATGGAAACTCGTGCAATTCGTAATGCAGTGCTTAAAGTGCGTGCAGCCAAAGGTATGTTAGAGGATGCCGCACGGTACCTTAACCCTGCGATGGCCGGCACCAAGCGCGACGACCAGGTGCGTATCGCGTTGCAGGCACAATATGGTAACGGCAGAACGAACTCCTTGATGGCTCGTGACGCTTCCACTGACGGTGATATGAGTGCTCCGGGCGCCCTTCACACTTCTGTTGATGGAGAACAGTCGGCAGACCTGGTAGTTGATTACGCCCGGCACAGCTGCGGCAGTTTCTTTATGAACCCAATTCTTACCTCCGAACAGGCGGCCCGACTGCCCGACGATGCCCCTCGATTCGATGCGACGCTACCTGACGGCACGCCGGGCGTCAAAACTTCGGCGGCATGGCTGATTGACCACGCCGGATTCCATAAGGGATTCAAGATCAACACCGCGTCCAAGGCCGGGTTGTCTACGCTGCATACGCTCGCGTTAACCAACCGTGGCGGCGCGTCCAGCGCTGATATCGCTATGCTCGCTCGCACGGTGCAGGATGGCGTTCAGGCGCATTTCGGTGTGCGTCTAATTCCTGAACCGGTGGTAGTTGGTCTTGACCTGCGCTAAATGTCGTCGTCAAGTGTCAGGCAACCCAGACGTTGGCTTGACCTGTAGTACATGCGGTGCAGTGCGGGTAAATTCGTGGGCGCACTGATTATCAATACGCGAAGTGAAACAGTTGGCAACATAATGGTGCTTGCTGATGTACAGGTCGTATCCTGTAGCCGTTGTTTGACTGGGATGTTTGCTCGGATATTCACTGGGGAGTGACGAGTTAGCATCCCTACCGTGACGGACCATGATGGTGTGGACGTCGAACGCCTGAAAGGTGTGCGTATGCATATGCCTGGAATTCCGGTCAATGATGAGGTGATGCGGCTGATCAAGGCGGGTGTTCTTCTTCTGATCATGGAACGAGACGGTCGGTCTGGTGCGTGCGCTGAAACAAGGCCGATTGCGCTACGCCATGTTCTTTCTCGCCGAGGCGTAGGCGGTGTGGATGTGCTGAAGAGCTTGGACGGCCTGTTTCCTGGAGTGAGGTTTTTCCCACAGGCGGTATGACGTCGGGCAAAATCGTCGATTATTTGCGCGCGCCGAATGTATTTGCGGTGGGTGCTTCCCCATACCTTCCGCCGCGCGGCGTGTCCACGACTGGAACGCCGTTGAACGGGACAGCACGCATGTGTGCGAGCTGGCTCGTTCCGTTATCGGACAGAAGGAGTCGTAGATCATGGAACAGTTGTGTACCGGGGTGGCACGCGAGCTTGGGTTATCGGACGATTGCGCGTCCACACGCCCCATTCGCGTAATTCAGTTCGGCGAAGGTAATTTTTTGCGCGCGTTCGTGGATTGGGCTATCCAACGGATGAATACGTGCGGACAGTTTGACGGCAATGTGGTGATTGTGCAGCCATTGCCTGAGGGGCGGATTCGTGAGCTTGAACGGCAGAATCGTCTGTATACGGTGCTACTTGAGGGGATCAAGGACGGTAAACGTGTTCGTTCACGTGAAGTGGTCGATTCAATCGGTGCAACGGTGGATGTGTATACGGATTGGCAGGGATATCTTGCCCTGGCGGATAACCCTGATACACGGATCATCGTGTCAAACACCACGGAGGCAGGCATTGCAATTTCCGATGAGGATGCGCCCGATCAGTGCCCACCGAAAAGCTTCCCTGCCAAGCTGGTACATCTACTCAAACGTCGGTATGACGCCCAGCTGCCGGGGTTCCTGATTATTCCCTGCGAGCTGATTGCCGACAACGGTGATGCACTACGCGATTGTCTGATCAGGACTGCACGGCGTTTCGGGTGGGATGATGATTTCATTGCATGGATCGATCGGGAAAATACGTTTGTGTGTACGCTGGTTGATCGCATTGTTCCTGGATTTCCGCGTGACGACGCTGAAGCGTTGTGGAACGAACTCGGATACCGCGATGAGAACATGGTCAAAGCCGAACCCTTTTTCCAGTGGGTGATTGCTGGTGATTCGGATGCACGCCGCCGCGTGCGCGAGCTGCTGTCCACCGACGGAACCGGCGTGGATATAACAGTGTGCGGGGATGTGCGACCGTATCGTCAGCGTAAGGTTTTCCTGCTCAACGGCCCACATACCACGATGGCGTTGGTGGCTCGCCTGACGGGATTGAACACGGTGGGTGCAGTGATGGCGGACGATATGATGCGTTCGTTCATTGAACGCGAGATGCGCGAGGAGATTGTTCCGGTGTTGACCTTGCCGGTTCAGGAACTCGATTCATTCGTTGCAGCCGTGCTGGAACGGTTCGCCAATCCGTTCGTCGAACACGCGTTGGATTCTATTGCCCTGAATTCGGTTGCGAAGTTTCGTGCACGATTGTTGCCGGTTCTGCACCAGCATGTGGCCTGCGGACGCGGTGTGCCCAAACGAATTGTTCTTGCTCTGGCTGCGTTAATCGCCGAATATGCGGGTATGACTGACACCCCGGTTTCGATCGTCGACGATGACGATGCTGTGAGACGGTTGTCGCAGGTCACCGGCGACCGTTCGTCGGTGTGCGATGTGCTGCGCGACTCGAATTTGTGGGGGGAGGACCTCACGCTGATCGAGGGGGTGTGCGACGTGGTTGTCGACAACGTTGCTGCCATTGCTCGGGGAGACATCATGCGACTTATATCCGAACTGGCATGACATTGGCGCATCCTGTTGTCACACCACGTCCGTTGCAAACCGTGAATCAAACAAGTGCGGTATCGCCGTCTTCTCAAACGATTGGTGGTAATCGCCGGGTATGCAACAAACGGCAACAAAAGATGGTCTGATAGTTCATCGGTTTTATTTTTGTTGTGAAGGGGCGGGACAAGTCGATGGTGCGTCGCCGCCTGATTCAGCAAAGTGGCTGATAGAGAAAGGATGATCATGCGAAAAACTACGCGAAAAACGAAGAAGGTGTTGGCGTTGCTCGCTGCGGCTGCAGCGGTGGTTTCAATGGGCGCGTGTGGTTTCGACAGCTCCTCCGATGCGCTGACCATTTCGTGGTGGGGCAATCAACAGCGTAACGACCGCACTTCCGAAATCAATGACATGTTTGCCGAGCAGAACGATGGTGTCACCATCGACGGCCAGTACGCGGAGTACAGCGATTACTTCCAGCGTCTGTCTACCGAAGCAGCAGGCGGTTCCCTTCCTGACATCATGCAGATGGACTACAGCTACTTGAACCAGTTCATCGAGAACGACTTGCTGTATGACATGACTGAGTTCATTGAGGACGGCACAATCGACATGACCAACGTCGATGACGACATCGTTGCCGCCGGTCAGCAGGATGGTGTCACGTACGCTGTGGTGAACGCTACGAACGCTCCAGCGCTGATTTACAACAAGACACTGACCGATTCTCTCGGCATTGAGATTCCGGATGACTGGACCATTGACGAATTCATGGATATTTGCCGCGAAATCTACGAGGCTTCGGGGTATAAGACGAACTTCCGGTATTACGAGCCCGCCGAGATGATGGAGTATATGCTGCGTGCCGACGGTACTGTACTCTTCGAGGACGGTGGTCTTGGCGTGGATTCGGCAGACGAGTTGGAAGAGTTCTTCGAAGTGTTCGAGACCGGCATCGAAGAGGGGTGGCATCTTGAACCCGAGGTGTTTGCTGACTTGACCATCAGCTCCGTCGAACAGGATCCGCTGGTATACGGTTCCTCAGAGGAACGTATGAGCTGGTGCACGTTCAAGTTCTCCTCGCAG
>CAYQJZ010000010.1:7489-13824 GCA_964417995.1 uncultured Bifidobacterium sp. | reverse complement strand
TGGCTGCAATCGACTACATTCAGAATGTAGTGACTCCGGCTTCAACGACGATCAACCCGGCATGGCCCTCGTCGACTTCGGAAATCGGATCGACGACCCTGCCCACCATAGAAGAGGATCTGTGTTACGGCAACATCACAGCAAGCGAAGCCGCACAGGAATTCTTCGAGCAGGCGAACGAAATTATGGCCGACTGATGATGGTCCACATCGTCTGACAACGTGCTTGTGATGCCGTCGGGTGCGGATTAGCCGTATCCGACGGCATTGTTGGTGTGACAGTACGATACAACGATGACAGAATCGGATGCTGACATGCAGATACATCCCATCCCTCGCGCGACAGGATGCTCAATCAGCGCGACGAGCCTGACGCATGCGCCCGAACGCATGGTCGACATTCGGGACTTCGGCGCTATCGCCGATGGCGACCCGGTGATCAACACCAGAGCTGTGAACGCGGCAATTGCCGACGCGGCTCACAACGGTGGCGGCACAGTGCGGATTCCAACCGGAAGATTCCCGGTGTACACCATCATGCTGGCAAGCCTGGTGAACCTGTTTCTGGACGAGGGGGCCGTACTTGCTGCGGCACGTCCGGAGGGGCACGACCATGCGGCGCTACACGATGTGACGGATGCTGTTCCCCGCGAGCAGGGTGCATCTATGGGCGGCGGTAACTATGCCGAACCGGAAATTAATCGGTACGTAGGCCTGCAGGATCATGCCCACACCTACCTGCATAACAGCCTGGTACTGGGCGTTCATGTGCACGATGTGATGATTTATGGGCCAGGCCGTTTCGACGGCAGCTGGGTCGATCCAGTCACCGGTGTACGTTCACAGAATCTCACCTACGGCGACCCTCAGGAACCTGAACATCGCGGACAGCATGGGCATAGCGGGGATTGGTGGGGTGATAAGGGCATTGCACTTGTAGACAGCGAACGAGTGGCGTTATGCGACTTCCAGATGCTGCTGTGCGGCCACTTTGCAATCATTGCCACCGGATGCAATGATGTGCTCATTGACGGCGTGGGCGTTGACTCGCAGCGCGACGGCGTAGACATCGACGGCTGTCGTGATGTCACCATCCGCAATTCATGGTTCAACACCCTGCATGACGACGCCATCGTGATCAAGGCGTCGTATGGCGCACAGCGGTTCGCGCACACGCGCAATGTGCTTGTCGAAGATTGCGTGGTGTCGGGTTATGACGCCGGTTCAGTGCTCGCCGGACATCCGTCCCGGGATCGTCAGACCGCAGAAGGCGGGTGCGGCCCTATGGGACGCGTCAAACTGGGCACCGAATCCACATGCGGGTACAGTCTGGTAACCATCCGCCGTGTACGTTTCGAACGCTGTATGGGACTGGCCATTGAAGCGGTGGACGGTTCCGACGTCGAGGATGTAGTCGCCGAGCATCTGGTCATGGATGATGTGACAAGCGCCCCCATATACATTCGCTGCGGCGATCGGGGTCGTTTCCCTGTAACCGGCGTGCACACGGCCGTCGACGGTGAATGGGTTCGGCCGGTCAATGACGTTCGTCTGGACAACCCGCAATGGGTATTGCCCCAAGGTGACGGATATGAGGTACATCCTGCTCGTAGATATGCTCCTGCATACTGTCGCACGGCTGTGAGTGTTGATGGGTGTTCCACGTTCCCCGTGGTTGACCCCGACAATCCGGTGCGTCTCAACCGAATCAATGTTCATACCGCCGAGGACGGGGTATACCATCCGATGGTTTGGAATGAACAGCAGGGATGCTACGTGCCAGATTATGCGACGCGCCTGGATAGACGCGGGGCGCTATCGCGTGGCAATGCGTTCGGTTCGCCGACGATTGCCGCGTGCCGTCACATACAGGTCAGCGATGTGACAGCGACCAACGTGGATCCGCGCTATCCGATTATTCTGGCTGGTGTGATGGATGCGCCAGCATACGACATCAGACTGCACAACATTGATGTAACGCTGCGTGGCGGTATCAGCATGCGTGACGCCGTTGAACAGCGGATGCTGCGTACGGTGTGGCGGTATCGTGAAACCGACATGGCGCCCGACGAACAGCTGATTCCCTGGCTGATCAACCCGGGCCACGCCCACCACGAGAGTCTGCTGCCCCGTGTGGATTGGGATTGTGAAACCGGCACATGGCGTGACGATCCATACAACGTGCCAGAAGGCGTAAGCAACTACCCCGATCCGGATGAATTCGGCATTCTTCCAGCATGCGGCATGTACGCCCGTCATGTGCAGGGCTTGACGGTATCCGCGTTGCGTATCGCGACCGAACATGAGGACGGACGCCATGCGGTGGTGCTTGACGACGTACACGATGCCCGGTTCGAGAACATGGACTTTAGCGGTATCATTGGTGATTCGCGGGAACCGGTGAGCGACTGCGCACTGGTTTCACATTCGTATAAGCGTCCGACCGGATACGAGTACCTTCCCGATGAACCATACCGTGCCACCGATGTAGAGGCGGAATTGCCGGAAGGGCTTGATGTTGAACACGTACACATCAACGCCCCCGAACCCGGAACGCCACCTGACGCGCTGTATCACTGGCCGACCATCGCCACCACGGACAATGGCTTCTCGTTCCATGAGCGAGCATGGGGTGTTCTGCCCCGATACGTGTACATGCCGTATCTGGTATCGCCGATGCCGGTACACATCACGGTTGGTCAACATCTGGATCTGCCATTACAAGCGCGTGACCCCGCTGATCCTAAGGCAGCCTCGTTCACATATGACGTATCTGAACCTCCTCAGGGAATGGCTGTTCACGGGTCGCGTCTGCGCTGGACCCCGTTGGAATATCAACGAGGAACATATGCCGTGCAGGTGACGGTATGTTCGGACGGGCGACGCGGCAGTGGAACCGTACATATCACAGTGGAATAGGAACCGGTATTCCTGATATATGACGGCTCCGCCGTCGCCGCAGCGCGTGCCGTTGCTGAGCTTGGCAACAATTGGCAACAAAATCATTGGCGCGCCGGCGCGTTTATTATCGTGAAAAAAGTCACGTCAATAACTCCGGATCCATGGCGGATTTGGTATGGTGCGAATTTTCGACAATGGCAACGGCGTCGTTGCTGTAGTCATCGTCAAACACAACAAGAAAGGCCACGGCCATAGCTGGTATGGTTCGTGCTTTCGGAAAGGTTCGATATGGCTGATGCACAGACTGAAACATTGGAGTCGGATGTATCGAACATTCGCGGTGGGAAGCTCCGCGAGCGGGGAAGATTCAAGCAGTGGCTGAACAAGGAGGGAACCGCCGGAGTGGTGTGCGCCTTCCCGTTCATCTTCGGGTTCTGCATGTTCCTGATCGTGCCCATGTGCTTGTCTCTGTACTATGCGTTCACCGACTACAACATTCTGTCCGATCCCGAATGGATCGGTCTGGATAACTTCATTGAGATGTTCACCGAGGACGATTTGTTTTGGAAGTCAATGGGCGTGACCTTGTTCTATGCGATCGTTTCGACCCCATTGCGTCTGATTTTCGCGTTGCTGGTAGCGATGCTGCTACTGCGCAACAGCAAGATGTCCGGTTTCTACCGTGCGGCATTCTACCTGCCGTCTATTTTGGGTGGTTCGGTGGCCATCGCCATTTTGTGGCGTCAAATGTTCGCCGGCGATGGCGTAGTCAATCAGGTATTGAACGCCGTCGGTATTGAAACATCATTCTCCTGGCTTGGCGATACCAGAACGGCAATCTGGACGCTAATTCTGCTAAGCGTGTGGCAGTTTGGATCATCAATGCTGATTTTCCTGGCCTCGCTAAAGCAGATTCCAACAGAACTGTACGAGGCCGCCAGCGTGGACGGTGCGTCCAAGTGGAAACAGTTCTGGAAGATCACACTGCCATTGCTGACGCCTACGATCTTCTTCAATCTGGTCATGCAATCTATCAATGGATTCCTGGCGTTCACCCAGTGTTACATCATCACGCAAGGGCGTCCGCAGAATTCGACACTGTTCTACATGGTGCACATGTACAACGAGTCCTTCACTAATTTTCATTCCGGCTACGGCTCGGCGCTGGCATGGGTGATGCTGCTCGTTGTCGGTTTATTCACCGCGCTGCTGTTCGCCACAAAACGGTTCTGGGTATACAACGAGGAGGCCTGATATGGGGGAGACAACTGCAAGTGCCGCAGTGCCCACAAACAGGAAGAAGGTTCCGATTCGCCGCATCCTGTACTACGTGATCGTAACCCTGCTTGCTCTGCTGATGATCTACCCGATTCTATGGATGGTGTTCAGCTCGTTCAAGCCGACTAACACGGTTTTTTCGACGGCGAGCCAGCTGATTCCCACCGAGTGGACGCTCGACAATTACCTCAACGGGTTCAAGGGTTTTTCGGGAACGACATTCTTTACATTCATCGGGAACTCGATTTTCATCTCCGTGGTGGCCACGGCTGGCACTATCTGTTTCTCGGCGGTGGTGGCGTACGCATTGGCGCGTTTGCGTTTTAAGGGGCGTCGACTGCTGTTTGTGGCCATGTTGATGTCGATGATGCTGCCGGCGCAGGTGCTGATGGTGCCGCAGTATTTGTGGTACCAGAAGTTGGGGTGGACTAACAGCTATCTGCCGTTGATTATTCCCTACTGGTTCTGCATCCAAGGATTCTTCATTTACCTGATGTACAACTTCATCACCGGCATCCCGCGTTCGTTGGATGAGGCGGCGAAAATCGACGGCTGCTCGTACTACGGTATTTTCATTCGTATCATCGTGCCGTTGCTCACCCCGGCTTTGGTGACCGGCTGCATTTTCTCGTTCATGTGGCGCTGGGATGACTTCCTGTCGGCGTTGCTCTATGTGTCAGAGACGGAGCGCTATCCGGTGTCGCTGGCGCTGAAGTTGTTCTCTGACCCTGGTTCGAGTTCTGATTACGGGGCGATGTTTGCGATGGCCTCGGTGTCAATTCTGCCGTCGGTGCTGATCTTCCTGTTCTTCCAGAAGTATCTTGTCGAGGGGGTAAGCACATCGGGTCTTAAAGGATAATCTGGATTCAGCGCCATCGCAGTGCATCGGACGCCGCGTCAAGGTGTGCGGCGACCTAGTATGGTAGCCGCCACGGCCGAACCGCAGTCATTGCAGAACGAGCAAGGGAGTGACGATGAGTCTGTACGGACTGTTCTACGGGGGTACCAGGCACGAGAGCGAGCATCAACGCAACCCTCAGGGCATATCACTGTTCTTCTCGGTTATCAAATGGCACTGGGGACGGCTTATCGGACTGAACCTGCTGATTCTTGTCTGTTGTCTTCCCATTGTTACTATTCCGGCGACTATGGCTGCCGCCAGTCGCGTGCTTGGGTTGATGTTGCGCAGGAGGGTATGCTACCTCTGGCACGACTACTGGTCCACATTCGCCAGGGAGTGGAAACGTGCCTCACTCGCCGGATGGTTCAACATTGCGGTAATGCTTGCTGCCATATTGGGCATGTGGTTCTATCCGCGGACGATGGGCGGCGTTGTGGGCATGGCTTTGGCTGCCGTCTGCTGTGTAGTCGTGGTGATTGCAGTGATGTCGATGATGATGCTGTACCCGATGGTGGTGTTCACCGACCTGCCGGTTCGCGGCATACTCAAGAATGCGGTGCTGTTGGTGTTCGTGAGACTGCCACAGTCACTGGCCGGCTGCGCAGCCATATTCGCCGTGTTAACCATGTCATATCTTGGATTGCCATATACGGTCGCCATCATGCCATGTTTCGGGTTCTCGCTGATTGGTCTGATCGGAACATACATTGGTTGGGGCGGTGTATCGCGGCACGTTATATCTCTGAAGCAGACGGATGACGCCAACGGTGGCGGAGAAGCCGACAACACACGTCGGTATGAGAATGAGAGGAAACGATGACTGATATTGCATATGAGGCGTGTGCATACGAGAATGCCTTGACGTTGTATTGGGACAAACCGGAACAAGCCACAGCAAACACGCGGTACCGTGTCGAGGTGGACGGTACCGATAAACAGGTATGCGTCACCGATACGTTCGTGACCGTGGACGGATTGGAACCCGGTCACGGTTATACAGTGACGCTGTCCATGGCATGCGACGGTGAGGAGTTCACCGAGCTTGCCACAGCAAGATTTCATACCGTTGAGCGCAAACGATGTATCGACGTCACCGCTGAACCGTATTGTGCCGTAGGAGATGGTTGCACGGTAAACACCCAGGCCATTCAACGCGCGCTTGACGATTGCGGTCCGGGCGACAGCGTCCATATTCCCGCAGGAGTGTTCCTCACCGGGGCACTGTTCATGCATTCGGACAGCGAACTGTACATCGA
>CAYQJZ010000010.1:4072-7389 GCA_964417995.1 uncultured Bifidobacterium sp. | reverse complement strand
GACTATGTAGCTACCTGCGAGAACGAGGATACGATTCCCGGTCGTGCCAGAGGACGACTGATCGCCGTATCAAATGCGCAAGATGTGCTGATATCGGGACTTACACTAGGACATGGAGCCAGCTGGAACGTTCATATGACGTATTCCGACCATGTGGTGACGCACGGTTGCCACATCGTGTCCGAAGGCGTGTGGAACGGAGATGGCTGGGATCCCGATTCCTCAACAAATTGTGTGCTGTTCGACACACAGTTTTCGACTGGCGACGACATGGTGGCCATCAAATCAGGCAAGAACCCCGAAGGCAATCGCATAGGACGGCCGACCAAACATATAAGAATTTTCGGGTGTTCCTCGGATCAGGGTCACGGTATCGCCATCGGCTCCGAGATGAGTGGCGGCATCGAAGACGTGCGGATTTGGGATTGCGACGTTTCTCACTCGCGTAATGGCATCAACATCAAATCGACGGTTAAGCGTGGCGGTTATGTGCGCGACGTATCCGTACGTGACTGTGTCGTGGCTGCTGTGTGCATCCACTCGGTCACGTATAACGACGACGGCGAGCCTGCCGGCGAAGTGCCCATCCTCGAAGGGTTCCGATTTGAACGCCTGGCCATCCTCGGACGGTATTGGGGTCAAGGCGGCGACATTCACCAGACCGACGCGATACAAATCGAAGGATTCGACGAGCCGGGGCATGAAATCCGCGACGTCGTGTTCTGTGACTGCCGTCTCGGAGGCGTACCTGATGGTTCAGGAACGGTGGAACTCAGCCAGGTACATGATGTGACTTTCGAACGGATCGAAGCGGGCACAAACACGCTTGTCATGGCGGCATCGTGACAGGACAGGAGGATTCAGTGCAGACGGGCAGACACACCAGCGACGGTTCATCGAACAGCTCGCCGGAGCGAGACCATAAGGTGACAATCCGCGACGTGGCCAGAAGGGCCGGTGTGTCTCCATCCACAGTATCCCGAGCCTTCTCTAAGCCCGATCGTGTCAGCGCAGGAACAGCCAAACGTATTTTCGCCGTAGCGGACGAGATGGGATACCACAGCCAGACGGTAGAAACAATGCCAGTGCGTTGCAGCAAAGGCGTGATTGCGATTATCGTGCCAGACCTGGCCAATCAGTTCTTCTCCGACATGATTCACGCCGTCGAATTGGAATGCCAGTCAGAGAACCTTGGAGTAGTGATCTCCGAATCGATAGAGGATGCCGGCCGTGAACGCGACACCTTCAACTGCTTCGTTCCCTTCGTTGACGGAGTGATCATCGCTTCGTCGCGTATGCCGGATTCAATGATCCGAAAGTGTGCACAAACCCGGCCGGTCGTGGTCACCAACCGTGTGGTACGGGGTGTTGGCGGAGTAATTATGGATGTCTCCAAAAGCGTCATGCAACTGGTCGAACACATCACCGGTTTAGGGTTCGACCGCATCACCTACATCGACGGTCCAGCATCATCATGGTCGGCAAGCACACGTTGGAATGCCTTCAACCAAGCCTGTTCTGCCAGACACGTGGCCTGCCGTAGACTGTGGCCGGGCATACCCACCTACGAGGGCGGATCCTCGTTCGTCCGCAGATACCTCGCAGATCCGACCGGCGCCGTGGTCGCCCACAACGACATGATGGCGGCCGGTTTCATCGCCGCCATGCGACGCGAGGGCTATCACTGTCCGGATGATTTTGTGATCGCCGGCTTCGACAACGACGCCATCTCGCAGATCACACAACCAACACTGACCACAGTCCGTCAACCAAGCTCACTGATGGGAGCCCGCGCCGCACGCCAGCTTATCCGTCGAATCGGTGGCGAATGCTTCGACCCACAACCCATCAGCATTCCAACATCCCTGGTTGTCAGAGACAGCACCCGACCGGGCGAAGCGTCGGCAGGCGCCGTCCGGGTTTGAAAACCGATGCAACAAAAATGACCCGGCGGCCGGTTCAGCATAGAGTACGGGGCATGACCGCACCGGCGCGGTCATCATGCTGCCATGTGTAATCAAAGGAGACCGAATGGCATTCATGGATGACGACTACCTGCTGACAACAGATACGGCGAGGACGCTGTTCCATGAGCATGCCGCAAGCATGCCGATTGTTGACTATCATTGCCATCTGCACCCCGAGGAAATATACCGCGATCCCAACTTCAACGACATTGTGGAAGCTTGGCTGACCGACGGAAATAACTATGGAGACCACTACAAATGGCGCCTGGAACGGGCGAACGGGGTGCCGGAACAGCTGATCACCGGAGACGCTGATCCGTGGGACAAGTTTCTCGCCTACGCGCGAACTATGGAGAGAGCGATTGGTTCTCCCGTATACCAATGGACCCATCAGGAGCTGCGTGGGTATTTCGGCATCAACGAGACGCTATGCGAATCAACAGCACGGGATATTTACGAGCAAACCAACGCCATGCTTGCCACCCCGGACTTCTCCCGCCGTGCTCTGCTGCGAAAAATGAACGTGGATGTCATCTGCACCACGGACGATCCGGTCGACACGTTGGAATACCACGAGGCCTTCGCCCGCGAGGGGGGCGACACGTTTTCGATGATTCCCGCCATGCGCCCGGATGCGGCGTTGAACCCGGACAAGTCGGGCTTCGCCTCGTGGGTGGAACGCTTGGAACAGGTGTCAGGGGTACGTATCCACAGTTTTGACGATATGGTTGCCGCGCTTGCTGTACGTGTGGAGTTCTTTCACGATCACGGCGCTCGCCTGTCTGATCACGCGGTGGATGTACTCAGGTATGTGCAGACCCCGACACCGAGCGAACTGGATGCGATTCTGGACAAGGCTCGCGCTGGCGCGGCATTAGATGCCGACGAGTTGGCAGGGTATCGTACGGCGTTACTGCTGGAGCTCATGCGTGTGTACCACGATAAGGATTGGACGATGCAGCTGCATATCCACGCGATGCGGAACATTAACGGGCGCGGGTTCGCAGGGCATGGTGCTGACACCGGTTTCGACGCGCTCAACGACCGTTCCATAGCGGAGTCTCTGGCCGCGTTGCTTAATGAAGCGAACGAGCGCGGCACCATTCCGAAGCTGCTTGTCTATTCACTCAACCCCAACGACTACATGCCCATCATCAGCATACTGGGATGTTTCCAGGGCGGTTGCCGACAGCGGCTGGCGCTGGGCAATGCGTGGTGGTTCAACGATACTCGTACCGGCATCCGCCGTCAGATTCAGACGGTTGGCGAAGGCTCCCTGCTGGGCAACTTCGTTGGTATGACCACGGACTCACGTAGTTTTCTGAGTTTCTCACGGCACGGGTTTTTCCG
>CAYQJZ010000010.1:2492-3972 GCA_964417995.1 uncultured Bifidobacterium sp. | reverse complement strand
TGGAAGGTGACATGGTCGCCGTGGCGGCTCGGCCGATATATGCGGGCCAGACTGTCAGCGTAGAAGGTCACGAGCCGGTCACAGCCATCGAGGATGTGCCCCGGGGTCACAAGATCGCATTACTCGACATACCAGCCGGTCGTGATGTAGTGAAATACGGGTTCGCTATCGGGCATGCCACGCGTGACATACCTCGGGGCAGTTGGGTTCATACGCATAACATCGTCACCAATTTGGGCGACAATCTTGACTACGAGTATCATCCGGCAGCCGATACCATCACGCCGGGGAAACCGAGCATGACGTTCCGCGGGTATCGGCGTCGCAACGGTGGTGTCGGCATTCGCAATGACCTGTATATCGTTCCTACGGTCGGCTGCATTTGCGGCATTGCGGATACCATGGCTCGTACGTTCCGTTCTCGCCACAACGGTTGCGGAAACTTTGACTCTGTCATTGTGGTGCGCCATCCGTATGGCTGTTCGCAGCTTGGTGGCGATCTTGAATGGACACAGCAGATTCTGCGTAATATTGCCGAGCATCCAAACGCCGGGGGCGTGTTGCTGGTGGGGCTCGGGTGTGAAAACAACCAGATGGATGCCATGCTTGCCGGTATGCGTGAGTATGATCCCGACCGTCTGCGGTATGTGATTTGTCAAGAAGAAGACGACGAGCTTGATGCTGCGGCCGATCTGTTGGAGGAACTCAATGATGCTGCGGCAAACGATACGCGCGAGGATGTGCCGATCAGTGAGTTGAAAGTGGCTGTGGAGTGCGGCGGATCCGACGGTATGAGCGGCGTGACCGCCAATCCGATGGTTGGCAGGTTTGCGGAATGGCTGGTCGGGCAGGGCGGAACGGTGGTGATGTCGGAGGTACCGGAGATGTTCGGCGCTGAGACCGTACTGATGAGTCAGGCCCGCGACGAGGGCGTATTCCATGACATTGTTGCACTAATCAATAATTTCAAGGATTTCTTCCGCAAATACGGCGAGGTGATTTCCGACAATCCATCACCGGGCAACAAGGCTGGTGGTATTACCACATTGGAGGACAAGTCCCTGGGCTGTATTCGCAAAGGCGGGCGGTGTCAGGTCGAAGACGTAATCGCATATGGCCAGCGCATCAGGCGCAACGGGTTTTCCCTGATGCAAACACCCGGTAACGATCTGGTGTCCACAACTGCCAAAGCAAGTGCCGGATGTGTCATTATTCTGTTCACCACCGGTCGCGGTACGCCGTTTGGCTGTTTTGTGCCCACTGTGAAAATCGCCACGAACACGCCATTGGCGACCAAGAAGCATCGCTGGATTGATTTTGACGCGGGACGGTTGCTTGATGAGCCGTCGGATGTGGTCGATGCTGATTTTCGTGAATTGGTGTTGCGCATCGTCAATGGAGAACGTGCCAGCAATGAGCGCAATGCAATGCAGGAGATCGCGATTTTCAAGGATGGTCCCACCGAGTAGGAGTAGGAGCT
>CAYQJZ010000010.1:0-2392 GCA_964417995.1 uncultured Bifidobacterium sp. | reverse complement strand
AGTTCAGCGGGTCGTTCCCGTGTACAGCGTAAGCTAGAAGGCACTGTTGTCGATTGGTGGAGGTTCAACTATGCCGTACGTTGTCGCTCAGCCGTGTGTGGACGTCAAAGACAAGGCGTGCGTGGATGAATGCCCGGTGGATTGCATCTATGAGGGCGCCCGCTCGCTGTACATCAACCCAAACGAATGCGTCGACTGTGGCGCGTGCGAACCGGTCTGCCCGACCGAGGCTATCTTCTATGAGGATGATTTGCCGGATGAGTGGGCCTGGTACAAGGATGCCGCAGTGAGTTTCTTTGCCGAAGTTGGTGATATGGGTGGTGCTTCAGCCGCTGGCCCGCTCGGCAAGGATCCCGAGCAGGTAGCTGCGTTACCTTCGCAGAACGCCTGATCCGGTCATATCGCAACCAGTGCCGACTGTCACTTGTGGTACGAGTCGGCTGTTGGGGTTGCCTATTGTCGTAATGTTCGGTGACCGTCCAGTTGGAGTCCGGCTGGACGGTTGTTGAATATCATCCGGTAGTCAGGCACACAACCAGGCGGACTACCAGTCGATCACAAGCAGGGGAGCATGATGGGGTTTTATGAGTTTTCATCGCCATATGATTGGTCACGTGTTGCCGACTACCGGCGTATTGCCGCAGCAGCTCCTGGTGGAATAATCGACTTATCAGTCGGCTCTCCTGTTGATTCTGTGCCATTATCTGTACGTGGCGCACTAACAGCGGCTTCTAACACCTCATATGCTTATGGCTATCCGTTAACTGCTGGTACAACTGATTTACGCCAGGCTATTACTGACTGGATGCGCGATGTGCGCGGTGTTGACCTTGGCGCAATTAATGCTGGTATCGTGCCAACAGTTGGTTCTAAAGAAGCGGTATCTTTGATGGCGTCGCTGCTGCGCTTAGGCCCCGGCGACGTGGTAGTACAACCGCGCGTTTCATACCCCACATACGAGATTGGCACGCAGTTGGCCGGAGCAACAGTGCTCAAAGTCGATGACGTGTCGGATGTGAACTCGTGGCGTTCCGTACCGAATGTTAAAGCAGTGTGGGTAAACTCGCCATGCAACCCCACTGGAGAAGTACTGTCCGCTGGATGGTTGTCAGAGATTGTTACTACTGCCCGGCAGATTGGCGCTGTGGTATTGTCTGATGAATGTTACGCACTGATGGACTGGCGTGGTGGGGAGCGTTTCCGTGGCGGTTTAACTAAGCGTGACAACTGGACACAGCAATCGCCGTTAACCTCGCCATGCGCGTTGAATCCACAAGTGTGTGAGAACACAGCGAACGGCATTTTGGTGTTGTATTCGTTGAGCAAACAATCAAATATGGCCGGGTATCGTGCGGCGTTCATTGTCGGCGATCATGCGTTGGTTAATCGTATGACTACTTATCGTCGTCAGATCGGTCAGATTGTGCCGGGCCCTGTGCAAGATGCCATGGCAACGGCGTTACGTGATGCAGATGCTGCACGCGAGCAGTGGAATCGGTACCATAATCGTCTGATTATGTTGGTAGACGCACTGCGCGACTACGGGTATAACGTGTCGATGCCGCAAGGCGCGTTATATGTGTGGGCGCCAGTTCGATCAGAAGACTGCTGGCATGATATGGATGACCTGGCTCGTATTGGTATTGTGCCCAGTCCTGGCGAATTCTATGGTGCTTCTGACCATGTGAGATTCTCTGTTACTGCGTCAGACGACAAGATCGCTGCAGCTGCTCATCGACTGCGGTCCGCCTAAAATCAGCTGATGCCAGCTGTCGTTGGCACAATATTATTGCAGCACTGTTATCACAACAGTGTCATCACAATACGGTGTCAGTGCAGTGTAGAGTTATCGCATCGTTACCGTGGTTCCTTGTTTTACATACCTAGACTGGCAGCTCCTTTCCCATAGCGTTGGCGTATAGCGTCAAGTGCTTGCTCTGCGCTGCGCATTCGTTGTGAATTGGTTTCTCCAGATGAATTACTGGATTCTTCCAACATGTCGTCTAATGAGGGTTGTACGGCTGTGTTGGTTGTTTCGCTCAACCCACTAGCGCTGATACCGGCAAGTCTGATCTTTCGAGGAAGGGCAGTGCCCTCTGTAGTGTGCGAAGGCATATTAAGCATGACTTTTAATAGTGCGACTGCTTGCGGATACACCGTGCTAGCAGCATCGGTAGGTGTTTCCAGAGTGTGAGAACGGGTTGCATAGGTTAAATCACTAAAACGCAGTTTGACAGTGATAGTACGAGCCATCAGTTCGCGCTTACGCAAGGTAGACGCCACTTCGTCACTACATCGCCGCAGTAGTGCGCTAACTGTGCTCATATCTGTGGTGTCAGTAGTAAAGGTGCGTTCTGAACCAACGGATTTTTCAGGTGTATACGGTGTGACC
>CAYQJZ010000009.1:38269-44372 GCA_964417995.1 uncultured Bifidobacterium sp. | reverse complement strand
GTGTGTATCAAATCTCATTCGCATACACGATACAACGTTAATCTGAGGACAATTCCAAGGAAGCTCAACTAGGGGATTGTTGAGATTGGAGGGAGCGTTGTTATCTAGCTGCGGAAATCAGCATGTAGCAGATCACAGGAACCACGCGGCAACAGTGTGATACACCATCGGATTTCCCGTGAGCAGGGCATCGTCTCGGCCCGGAACAAAGAACCCCAACACAGTAACCGCGAAAGAGAAACCGAGCAGCAACAATACGATGGTACGGCGCAGCCAGAGCAAAACGTGATGCCGCTGTGTAACAACCATCGTTGCGTCACCAAGATTCAAACCAGCACGACAAGCCCAAACAGAAGAGGAACAACAATCCGCTTCATGGGTATTACTGATATCAGTATTGCCGAGAAAAGCATTATTGCGGCTGCGAGATGAACGTGTACTGTTGCCGGTAGTGTAACTCCATGGGTCACGTGTGTGCTCATTAACCAACATCAGCAGTGCGGGCAACGCTGCCAAAGCAATCAGCCAACAGAAATCAACCATATAACGCCAGCCCAAGCCGCCAGCCCACGCGTCAAACACTACGAGCGCAGCGGCAATAACCAATCCTGTGAGCAACATTGCCCAACAGCCACTGCGGCGAGTTCGGCGACGTAAGAACGGCAGAGCGCAAGCCAACACCATTAACGGGCACAACCAGAATGCGCCACCAATCATCTCTTCGGTGTACGCCCAGTCATACAGCGGAGTAGGGGAGAGGGACAAGAACGGGAACTGTGAAATAACTCGCAACGGCAACAGCACATAATAAAAAATCAGCTGTAACAGTGTTTGTACAGACGGTGTAAACGACGTCATATCAGTAACCGTGAACTGATAAGTATTACCAAAATCAACAGGCGAGCCGAAACGTGCGGCGTTATATGCCATCAACGGTATAACGATTGCCAGAGCAGGTAACACCACAGCCAACGGCATTCGCAAAGCCTTACGAACAGTTGTTGTGCGGTGTATAACGTCATGGCACAATTGTGTAATCTGCGGCCAGAACAACGGAACCGCCAGCAGTGCCACCAGGCAAAAGGCTGGGCGACAGCCAAAATTCGCGGCAATACACAAGGCACCCCCAGCTAAATGACCACATTTTAACGGCGGTGCATCGGGTTTAGCAGGCCGTTTTCGAGGCATTGACGCACCCAGCCACAGCCACAAACCCAAAGTAGAAAGCAGCATCGATGCGGCACACGGAACCGAATAAAAATTCGACCGGAACCACAAATACGGGGCGTTTGACGCCAACAATACAAACACCACAGCTATCGATGTAGCAGCAAGCGACGTGCGTGGTGCAAGACGACGAATCAGACGGATAACCAGCAGACTGGCACAAACAAGAAAACCGAACATTAACAGGTATTCGGCAGCACCCGACGGCAACATCTTGCCCGTCAATAAGCGGTAAGGGACAAACAACACAATGGCTGGCAAGACACCAAAATACGTATACCAATGCCCGTTGTAATAGGCATAATCCCAATACAAGGTCACCCCATCAGCCAACAGCTCATTACGAGTATTGACATCGTAAGGATTAGTAACCTGGGTAAGCGCGTCATCAACCGGCAAATCAACCCATAAATGTCCGTCGATTAACGCGTCAGCCAGACGCCCGTACTGTTCAAAATCGTATGTGTAAGCGCCATCTTTATGGAAACTCAGCGGCTCCATATACAGCATGTACCAAATAACAACACCGAGAGACACCGCAGCAAACGGCAGCATAATTGCCGCAAACGTCACACGTTGCCGTCTGCTCGATGTATCGAGGGTGATTCGCCACAAACGCGACCCCGGCCTCCACAAAGCAATCAACAAGGCAATAAAAGCCATTACCGCTACACGAATCAGATCAACACTGAAAGGAACTCGCACATTCGCGCGCACAGCAGCAAACGGGATAACCGTGCCTTCCGGTTCCTCAATCCACAAGCGGACAGTTTCCTCAGCCTGCACACGCAGATATAGTGAACGCGAGGCATCAATACAAACCGACGTGGAATGGCCAGATTCTGATTCACCATCAGCACGAACAAGAACCGTATGCTGTGGCAAAGAATCCTCGTCGGCACTGTCATCGTCCTCTGCTGCAGCAATAACTTCTGGCGGAGACACATCAATACGCGCATACGACGAGCTACCATCCGCCGACACCTCAAGATAAGCCTGCGTAGGATCAGTGACAACCAACATGCCGTCATCACGCCTTTGCAATCCCGGGCCTAACGTATTCGACGACGATGCCGTATCAGTACTCGCAGCCAGCGTCGTCCAGAACGGCAAATTAAACCCCACGCATTCGATAAGCATGATGACTAGCACCGCGGCCATAACATGAGCCACGGTGCGACGACGACGGCGAACGAATGCGATCACCCCATTATTCTATAGGCATCATGTCGGGTTGGATTGGGACAATGACAACCATGCCTCTCTTCACCTCACGTCCCAATGGGAACAGTCGTGCGCGCCGAAGCGTCGCGACTGTTGCACGCCTGCTGCGTGGTTCCCGTGGGGCCACATCGCGGCGCACATCCAACGGCAACCCGTTTGAAGCTGTACTCAACTCAAACGGTGACATGCTGAAGGAACTGTCACAGCACGCGATTTCTCTCAGCCCGCTTGTCAAACGCCGTATTTTTAACGGATTTACTGGTGTTCCTGAAGGCTTGCACCTCGGCTGGGTACAACTACCTGAAACCGGCAAACTCTTCTCACTTGGCGTATTCACCGCGCGTGACCGTTTCTGCCAAATTGCGCTCGCCGATGGTAAGGGACGTGTGTTCGTCGGCACTGATCCGGATATGGATACGCATGGTGTTGAACCACGCTTTATGTTTGCCAAAGAAGATGAGATCGATCTGCCTGGAAACCAGCACTCCGGTCAAGTGACCAATACGCGTCGAGCAATTCGAGGCGGTGTAATCGGACGTGATCGTAGCGGGCATATGACGTGGCTGGCGTCATGGCTGAAATCCAGTAACCGGTACACGCTGGAACAGATGCGCGCCTCGTTAGATGAGTCAATGCGCGTGGGTTTGGAATATCGCGACGCCATAGCAATCGCTTTCTTTGCTGCGTATATGTTGCCGCAAATGTACGATCTGCTCATCGGGTTTGGCTCGGGCAATATTTTCCGCAGACTCAATCGTGAAGCGCCCATAGGAGCAATTCGCCGATCTATACGCGACACATTGGAAGCGCGCGCTCACGGTATGCGCGCTTCCGGACTCGAAGACCACTTCGCTGATTTAATGCGCGAAGCTGGTGCTCTGGATAAAACGCCAGGGCTTGAAGCCGTACATGGCGCAGAACCACTGCACTTATACACCTCAAGCTACTCAGGATGCTTCTTTTTTGCGTGGGATTCGTCATTAGCGTTTTCTTTTGCATTGAAATCTCTAAAAATCGAAGGTAATCTCAACCGTTTTGCCGCAGTGAGCACTCTGCTGGAACACAATGCAGCAGCTGGATTACAACCCACTGAAGATACAGTGACACGCGCCCAAGCAGCACGCATTGATATGGCGTTGCTCAGGGATCCTGCCATTATGGCTTTGCGAGATGAGAACGATGCTGACCTGAAAACCGACCCACTACGAGACGATGGAATACGCCCAGTATTAGGGTTAGTTGAGAAAGCTCGCCGCCAAGCAGCAGCAATTAGCGCTAACAATCCTCATCCAGTCACTGCCAGCACACCAACAGCCAGCTATGACGCTCACGGTTCTGAATGGGTATACCGGCAAACTATGGCCTCTTTAATTCGTCGCCTACGCTTGCCATACCGTTTCGATGCAGAGGTGCGATCGAATCTCGCCGAAGGAGTCACCGCGCTTGCTTTTACTACAGCAGGTGCATCGATGATGCCATCCAGCCGTTATGACGTTCATAAACATGACTGGGTAGCAATTGACGAGCATGACCGCGCAGCAATGAGCACTGATTACAACCTGCGCGTGGGCATTATGATGGCCGCCATGAGTTTTGGCGCCGACGAGCGCGTTCAGAAAGTGTCCCTGCACATCGATTCCATTGGTTTAGAAGAAGTTGTAGCCGAGCAGGACACGGCTATTGCTGAAATGATGAGTCAGGCATTGCGCGCATTTGAACGTATTCACAACGCTGATCCCGGTCTCGGTGGTTCCAAAGCCGATCCGAAAGATGGCGACTACCATGGGGATCCTTCACACAGCCCGATGCTGCCTTCTGACGACGCTTCGGCGAACGATCATGCAGAGCATACCAGTGAGAACGAGAACAGTAACGAGCGCATAACCGACCATAAAGACACTTCCGACACTTCTGAACACGGTGAAGAACTCAACAACGGCGAATCCAACGCGACAGAATCGGATTCTGTAGATAACTCGCGCACAGTGGACGAACGTTTTGAAGATCTGATGCGCGGCGTTGATATTGACGAAATGATGTTTGCCAGTGGCAACAGCGAAGGTGAACAAGACGGTTCCGATGCTGCTGAACCTTCTCGCATCGTGTTAGCAATGGACGACAATTCACTGGAAGCATTGCGGCACAATCCGACTGTACGCAGTATGGTGACCGTGACTTTCACACGTGACGAATTCATGGCGAGGTTGCGTGAAGATGGACTCAACCATCCACAAGACACCTATCGTCAGTTCAATGCCGCGATGGATATGAACGGTGATGGTGGTTTGCAACCAATTGATGCTCAATTCGACTTGCGTGATGGCCGATTCTCACCACATGGAGCACAAGAAGAACCGGAACTGTCTGACATCGTATTTTCCGGCGAAGAAAGCCATATTCTGGGTACGCAAGATGCCACGGGTCTATCTATTCAGCGTGCAGACCTGCTCCAACGCGGCGTTACCGAATTCCACCGTCTTGCCGCTGATACAAACATTCCCACTGTTGCCAAAGCTCAGCAGGCGATGGATATTATTGAACGCATTGCTGACCCTGAGTTGACGGTGTTGGCACCTCAAGTCACCAGTGCACTCATCGACGGTAACGACACCCCCGATATGAAGTTCAGCCTGTCTGCCGACTTGGATGCTGAACGGCTCAAAGCACGCGATCTGCTGTTCTCCGGTCGTGCCAGTCAGGCCATTGACACGGTGCAAGCTGCTATCGACCGGGTAGAACAGATGTTCTCTGCCAACCCCGGTGTTCCACGCTACTTCAACTCATACGCTGAACGAGTTGTTTATAACAGGTTGTTTGCCACACCGGGAGAACGCACAGTACTTATTCCTGACAATCTGTTCTACGCGCATATGGAACTTGCTGATGTGCTTGTGCAACTCAAAGGGCCTGATGCTGCGCTGCCACATCTTAACGCAATGGTTTCCTATGCGCCCGCATACCCGTTGTCGCATATGAAACTCGCCGTTCAATTAGCACGCAATGAGGATTGGGATTCCGCCCGTGCTGCCTGTTTGAACGCCTTAAGAGTCTGCCTTGACCGCGACGACGCTGCTTTTGCCTACTATCGTTTTGCCTACACGGAGTGGATGCGCGACGAATTCGATGTAGCCGTGGCAGCTTACATCATGAGCGAGTACATAGCACCCGGGCATGTTGGCACACTCAGTTCTGAACTGCGTGAATTAGTTGCTCGAGCAGAATCACAATGCATTGCCATACCAACTGATGTAGATGACGCTAAACGCGTACTAGCTGACCACGGGCTGCCAATCTGGCCCAACACTGAGGTGCTGCCCATTGTTCGCGATGCGGCACGCATCTGCGTAGACGGCGGCATGTTCGTTCCCGCTCGCACATTGTCAGTTGCTGCCGCTCGTATGGATGACGAGAGTAAAGGCGACGGTATTGATGCTGTTCAGGCTCAATTCTTGCGCTCGCTTAATCTCTGATGATCTTGAACAGATAAATCGTAAAACATTGCTAGTGAACAAGTGAGTGACGCCTGATGAGCACAACAACGCCTACACCGCCATCCGCATCGGACTCCCAGCAGCTCGCATGGGACTTCGACGCTGTTGCATCTGAACGTTCGGCTGAAGTTGCCGGCGTAGCCCACTCTGAGCGCACAGTC
>CAYQJZ010000009.1:5724-38169 GCA_964417995.1 uncultured Bifidobacterium sp. | reverse complement strand
AGGACAACAGGTTCTGATGGTATGGCCAAAGCTGGTAGTGAAACAATCACACTCGTGACTGCTGACGAACCGGAACCCGGGTCAACAGCGTGGATCACTGCTCTACGCCCTACCGATGCTGACGCTATGCGTTTGCAAGCTGTGGATATGCGCATGCTCGATGCCGAACGTGCAGCACGACTGTGGACGAAAGTTGCTGCATGGGTAGAATCCGATCAAATTGCCTACTATATCGACGATGCTCCAGTCTCATCTGATGCCGCTTATGACGCACGTATGCGCTGCTTGGAAGCCTTACAAGAAGCATTCCCCGCGCTCGACACTATACAATCGCCAACTCATCGCGTTGGCGGTACCTTTTCCAACGATTTTGCGTCAGTACGCCACCCGTCACGCATGATGAGTCTTGACGATGTGTTCTCAATTGACGAACTGCGCGACTGGTATGACGGTGTACGACGTGATCTTGACTGGCCGCAATCGCGCCCGTTGCCAATGAGCTGCGAGGTCAAAATTGACGGCTTGGCATTAAACCTTATTTACCGTGGTGGCGTTCTCGAACAGGGGTTAACACGCGGGGACGGCGTCACTGGTGAAGACATCACCCTTAACGTGCGCACAATCCCCTCAATCCCCCGTAATCTCGGGGGAGAGGAAGACGATATTCCTGAACGTGTTGAAATTCGCGGCGAAGTATTCATGCGATGGGATGACTTCCGCGCATTGAACGAGCAGAATGAAGATGCCGGGCGCCCGCCTTTTGCTAACCCACGTAACGCTGCCGCAGGTTCACTACGGCAGAAGGATCCACGTATTACTGCGCAACGCCGTTTGAGCTTCTATGCACACGGTATCGGGCGACTGGAATGGGGATCTGATCACCCAGCTGGTGCGCATGATGAGATTGTTGACCAGTCACAGGCCTATGACTTGTACCGCCGCTGGGGTGTGCCTGTTTCTCCACATAACCGAACCGTTAACACGTTTGACGATATATTGGCAATGATTGATTACTACGGTGGCCACCGTGGCGATATCGAGCATGCGCTTGATGGCATTGTTATCAAGGTTGACGATCTGGGGTTACAACGCGCGCTTGGTGCCACGTCGCGTGCGCCACGCTGGGCTGTTGCCTACAAATATCCGCCCGAAGAGGTCAACACTGAACTGCTGGATATTACAGTGCAGGTCGGCCGTACGGGGCGCGTTACGCCAGTGGCTATCCTCGAACCTGTGCATGTAGCTGGTTCTACGGTGGCGCGCACAACATTGCATAACCCCTTCGAGGTTGAACGCAAAGGCGTGCTTATTGGCGACACAGTTGTTGTACGCAAAGCTGGTGACGTTATTCCTGAACTTGTTGGTCCGGTTCTTGAACGCCGGAACGGTCGGGAAAATACGCTGCGCAAATTCATTATGCCTACATACTGTCCGTCCTGCGGAGCACAGCTTGCCCCCGCCAAAGAAGGAGATAAGGATATTCGCTGTCCGAATGTTGAGGGGTGTCCGGCACAGCTGACAGAACGAATCATCAATCTTGCCTCACGTAAAGCTTTTGATATTGAACATCTTGGCGAACAAAGCGCCGTTGCATTAACGAATCCCGAAGAGAACAGGCCTAACTCGGTACGCCTGTATGCGCCAAATCTCGGGGGTACACGGCATGAGGTGGTGGTAGCTCCGGGAGAGGAACCGGAACCGTACGAGCCGGAACCTGGACTTGAACTACCACCTGAGCAGACGCCAGTACTCACAAGCGAGGCTGGATTGTTCTTGCTGAACGCCGACATGTTACGGGATATTTACGTATGGCGTGAAATTCCGATTATTGAAGTACGTGACAGTGTAGGAGCGAATGGCAAAGTTCGTAAGGTTCGCCGACGCATAGGCGGTACAGGATTGTGGTATCGGACGGAAGCGTTCTGGACAGCGCCCGCTCCTGCCAAGAAAATCAGTACTCAAGCTACGGCAGCATACCCAGGTTACGACGTACCTGACGACGCCATAATTGTGGGGACAGACACGCACACCACTCGCACTGGGCATGTTGAACGGCCTATTATCACGCGTCCAATGGAAAATACGCGTTCAATGCTTGCTGAAATCGACAAAGTACGCAACGCTGACCTGTGGCGCGTACTCGTAGCATTGTCTATTCGCCGCCTTGGACCACCTACCGCGCGATTGATTGCCACAACTTTTGGTTCTTTAGAAGCAATCAGCAATGCTAGCGTTGAGGAATTATCAGCTATAGACGGCATTGGTCCGGAAATTGCTGAATCAGTGGCGGGCTGGTTTGCTGCTGCTCGCAAACCCGGCGACTGGCGAGGCGCAATCCTCAATGCGTGGACCGCTGCCGGAGTAGGTAATACGGTGGAAACCAACGATCTACCCCAAACACTAACGGGCAAAACGGTTGTTGTCACTGGCTCGTTGGAAGGCTTCTCTCGTGATTCTGCCAAAGAGGCGATTATTGCGCGCGGTGGTAAAGCAGCCGGGTCGGTGAGTAAAAAAACAGACTATGTTGTTGTGGGAGCCAACGCCGGATCTAAAGCCACCAAAGCTGAACAGCTGGGTATTCCGATGCTTGATGAAGCTGGGTTCCTTCAATTACTGAACACCGGTGAAGCTGAACCTGCGCCGTCGAAAGACGAAGAAGTTCAAGGCGAATTGGGAGCGTTCGGCGATGAATAACAACAGTGTCTGCTAACACGGTAGCCAGTACTCAGCATTTCAACATCAGCTGTACTGCTGTACAACTGACTCTGGCATGGCGCGCGCCTACACGCTAGGGTAGATAGGGCCGCCATGAAGGAGGAGCAATGGAACAGATCGAAACGGCAATCTACTCACGCCTCAGCCGGGTTATCGACCCCGAGCTGGGTCGGTCGGTTACCGATCTGGGGATGATTTCAGCCATCGAGGTCAACCCTCGAAGTGACGGTGCCTACGACGTTACTGTGCGCGTTGAACTAACCGTGGAGAACTGCCCACTGTCTGAAACGATTACCAATCAAATCAACGGAACTGTTGCCTCCTACCCAGACGCCACGCTTATTCCACATATTGAAGTGACCACGATGAGTAGCGACAAACTCAGCGATTTGGTCGCCGGACTCAAAGCAGAACGTCGGCAGAACCCGTTCAATAAGCCAGGCGTGAAAACTCGTATTTTTGCTATTGCCTCCGGTAAAGGGGGTGTAGGCAAATCGTCGGTGACGGCGAATCTCGCTGCCACATTTGCTGCGCTTGGCTACGATACCGCCGCTATTGACGCCGATATTTACGGCTTCTCGCTACCCAAGCTTTTTGGCGTAACCGCACAACCCACCAATCTCAACGGCATGTTGATGCCGGTAACTGCGTGGGGGGTTAAGCTCATCTCTATTGGCATGTTCGCAGGTGCTGACCGAGCCATTTTGTGGCGTGGCCCGCGACTGCAACGCTCGCTTGAACAGTTCCTCTCCGACGTGTGGTGGGGGGAGCCGGACGTATTGTTACTTGACTTGGCTCCAGGTACTGGCGATATGGCAATTTCTGTGGCACAGACATTGCCTAATGCGGAACTTGTTGTAATTACTACGCCGCAACCCAGTGCCTCCGATGTAGCTGTTCGTTCCGGCTTGGTAGCATTACAAGTGCCGATGACGGTACGTGGTGTGGTGGAGAACATGAGTTATTTCGACCACAATGGCGAGCGTTTAGAAATTTTTGGCTCAGGTGGTGGCAGGCGTGTATCCGCTCAACTCACTCAGGCACTTGGCTACGACGTACCACTTTTGGCACAGCTACCGCTTCAACCAGAAGTGCGCGAAACTGGTGAAGCAGGCCGACCGGCAGTGTTGAATGAACATGGCGTATTACGAGATGACGCATTGGGTGCGACGTTTAAATCTCTTGCATTGAGTTTAATGAAATAACGGGGTTACAGGCCAATGACGGCAGAAGTTGTACAACACCACAGCAGTGTTGTAATCCCATAAAGCATTGCGGTACATGCGTACACAATAAGAACATGTTCGCATAACAAGTAAGAGAACTCCAGTACCAACAGCAAGAGACCCCTGGTATAAACCGGGGGTCTCTTGTTAGATTGCTATCGCGACTTGCAAAGCCGTGGTTTATCAGATGTGGAAGTACAGCTGATACTCCAGCGGGGTCGGAACCAGACGAGCCTGATCAATCTCGCTGCGCTTGAGATCGATCCAGGTTTCGATCAGATCCTCAGTGAACACGTCACCAGCAGTCAGGAAGTCGTGATCCTCTTCAAGGGCATTAAGAGCCTCACCAAGCGAGCTTGGAACCTGCTTGATGCCAGCGTGCTCTTCCGGTGGCAGCTCATACAAATCCTTATCAACCGGTTCCGGCGGCTCAATATGGTTGAGAATACCGTCGAGACCAGCCATGAGCTGTGCGGAGAACGCCAGGAACGGGTTAGAGGATGGATCTGGAGCGCGGAACTCAATACGCTTGGAAGCAGGGGAGCCGCCAGCCAACGGAATACGGATCGCAGCAGAACGGTTACGAGCCGAGTACACCAAGTTAACCGGAGCCTCGAAGCCTGGAACCAGACGATGATAAGAGTTCATCGACGGGTTGGTGAATGCCAGCACCGACGACGAATGCTTGATCAAGCCACCGATGTACCAGCGAGCGATGTCAGACAGGCCGCCGTAGCCCTTCTCGTCGTAGAACAGCGGCTTGCTATCCTTCCACAGTGACTGATGGCAGTGCATACCGGAACCGTTATCACCTGCGATCGGCTTAGGCATAAAGGTTGCAGCCTTGCCAGCCTGAGCAGCGGTCTCATGGATGACATACTTGTACTTCATCAGATCATCGCCAGCATGCTGCAGCGTGTTAAAACGATAGTTGATCTCCTGCTGGCCAGAACCAGCGACCTCATGGTGAGCGCGCTCGAGCTGCAAGCCGACCTTCTGCAGGTTGGCAACCATGTCGTCACGCAGATCCTGCGTGTGATCCAGCGGCGGAACCGGGAAGTAACCGCGCTTTACACGGTTCTTGAAACCAATATTCGGGGTGCCGTCTTCTTCTACATCATTGCCGGAGTTCCACGGAGCTTCAACAGAATCAACCTCGTAGAAAGCGCGCTGAGCAGAGTTCTCAAAACGTACCTTGTCAAAAATGAAGAACTCAGCCTCAGGAGCGAAGTTTGCAGTGTCAGCCACGCCGGTGGACTTCAGATAAGCCTCAGCCTTGGCAGCAACCTGACGTGGATCTCGCGAATACGGCTCGTCGGTTAATGGATCGACAATGGAGAACGCGACGTTAAGAGTCTTGTGCTTACGGAACGGATCAATGTAGCCGGTTGTGATATCCGGCACGAGCTTCATGTCGGACTCGTTAATGGCCTGGAAACCTTCGATCGAAGAGCCATCAAATGGCATACCTTCGTCGAAAGCGTTATCGAGGAACTCGCTGGCAGGCACCGTGAAGTGCTGCTGGACGCCGATGAGGTCGGTGAACCGTACGGAGACGTATTCCACGCCTTCGGTGTTGATGAGAGCCTCGGCATCAGCCTTGGTGTTGAGTGCAGTCACTGGACCGCTCCTTTCAATCAGATGCTTACGGGACTTAAGTGTAAAAGTTCTGATTTCGGTCACTCGCACGTTCGGTTACGAGAATGTTTCATCGGCGTATGTATGGATAGTGAGGCGGTTGCTGCTTCAGTGTGGCTGTGATGGTTTATAGAGTTTATTGGCTGTTTTGTCTGCAATGGTGGTGTGTAGAGTGCTGCTTGTTTATATACAGAGTTGATAACAGACGAATATGACTGATATGTCCGATATGCGGGCAACACAGGGTGCAATGTAATTCGCGTGCAATACTCACACTGACTTGTTAGTGATAAACTAACAAGTCAGTTATTGGAAGAGAAAACCGATATATCTGCAGATAGGGAAAACAAAGGAGAAGGCGGTGAAGTACCCGACGCGACTGAGTGACGCCATTCACATTCTGCTGTATATCCATGTCAATCCACATGACGATTTGTCCAGTGCGGCAATTGCTGAGAGCGTGTGTACTCATCCGTCGTACGTACGCCAGCTGATGTCAGCATTGCGTAAAGCTGGTGTACTGGATTGTTCGCAAGGTAAAGCACTGCCTGCTTTAACACGGCCAGTTGAACAGATTAGCCTGTTGGATGTTTACCGAGCAGTGGAAGGGGATAAGCCGCTGCTACATCAAGACACAAACACTAATCCCGATTGTGGCGTAGGCATATGTGTCCGTAACGCTGTTCGCAACTGCTATGGCGAGATTCAGAACGCCGCCGAACAGGCAATGCAAGCACTGACATTACAAGACGTAATAAACCGGTTCCGCTGTGACGGCAACTGCTATTGCGATCCGTCACGCTGCCCATGCGCTGGGCGATGTGGCTCACCATCCTGCGGTGCGAAACGAGCTGAATACGATCATGCTGACCATATTAATCATGCTGTTAACGACCAGCCCATCGAAGACCAGCTAATCAACAAAGACCAACCAGTTGACAATGGCCAGTTAATCATAGACAAGTCTTACTTAAGTAATCCGTCAAAGAGCAGCCTTCAAATCCAGACGAGCAGAGAGCACAGTGTAAGCAAGGAGCATAGCGATGACACAAGAGCGTTATGAGGTAACAGGCATGACCTGTGCCGCTTGCCAATCACACGTCGAAAAAGCTGTCAATGCGCTATCTGGCGTCAATAACGTATCCGTCAACCTGTTAACCAATAGCATGGTTGTTGATTACGACGACGCAGTACTTAACACGGCTGCTATTGTTACGGCTGTTGACAAAGCAGGGTATGGAGCCACACCTGTACGTGAACCCTCACACACAGCTGCAGCTTCAACATCCACGGCATCTTCTGCAACACCATCCGCTTCTTTGTCATCGTCGGTGCTTTTCCCTCATGGAACACCAGCTGAACGCGCCCACGCAGAATACCAGGCGATGAAACGTCGCGTTATCTGGTCGTTTGTGTTTGCTGTCCCTCTGTTTTACCTGTCAATGGGCCATATGATGGGCTGGCCCTTGCCAAACATTGTGCTGGGCAGTGATAATGCGATGATATTTGTGCTCACTCAACTGCTGTTGCTACTGCCGATTCTGGTAATCAATAAGCAGTATTTCCGAGGTGGACTAACCAGTTTGCTGCATCTGGCACCGAATATGGATTCGCTTATTGCATTAGGGTCAGGTGCTTCCATTATTTACGGTATTTATGCCATGTATAAAATCGCCTTCGGTTTCGGCCACGGCGATACTGCAATGGTCACGCAATTCATGCACGATCTGTACTTTGAAAGTGCGGGCACAATCCTAGCTTTGATCACGCTGGGCAAGTTCTTTGAAGCACGGGCTAAAGGAAGAACGTCAGAGGCACTGAATCGTCTGCTCGATTTAGCTCCTCAACAAGCTACTGTTTTGCGCGATGGCGTGGAATCAGTAATTCCTGTCGACAATGTGGCTCCCGGTGATGTTCTGGTTATACGAACTGGTGAATCAGTCCCAGTCGATGGCATAGTGCTCGACGGCACTGCCTCTATTGATGAATCGGCAATTACTGGTGAATCAGTTCCCGTCGATAAACAACCTGGAGACACTGTAACCGGAGCAACCGTGAGTCGCAGCGGCTACTTTACAATGCAAGCCAGCAAAGTTGGCAACGACACTGCACTGGCACAAATTATTCGGCTGGTGGACGAAGCGACGAGCTCCAAAGCACCAATCGCCACATTGGCTGACAAAGTAACGGGTGTTTTTGTACCCGTGGTAATTGCTATTGCTGTTTGTGCTGCCGTGGTATGGCTGCTGCTCGGAGAGTCCGTGGAATTTGTATTAACAATCGCTGTGTCTGTGCTTGTTGTGTCGTGCCCGTGCGCGTTGGGATTAGCGACACCCACCGCGATTATGGTGGGCACTGGGCGTGGAGCATCCGCAGGGATTCTCGTTAAATCAGCAGAATCACTGGAAACAGCTCACAAGATTAACACTGTTGTGCTCGACAAAACTGGCACCATCACGCAAGGCAGTCCGCGTGTTACCGATATTGCATGTACAGAAGGCACTGATATTAACGAACTGCTGCACGTGGCAGCCTCCATTGAACAGCCCTCTGAACATCCACTAAGCCGAGCAATTATTGACGAAGCAGAACGCCGTGGCATAAGTTTTGATCCGGTAACACATTTCACACAAATTGCTGGTCAGGGAGTCAGCGCAAGCCTTAACGGTATGGAATGTTTAGTAGGCAATCGCACAATGATGCATGAATATGGCATACCGATTGAGACAACAGAAATCGAGCTTCTACTCAACCGCCTTGCTGAACAAGGCAAAACCCCGCTGTGCTGTGCTGCAAATGGTCAATTAATAGGTGTTATTGCTGTAGCCGACGTGGTTAAACCAACAAGCTGTGAGGCAATTAGCGAGCTACGTCACATGGGACTTGATGTGGTGATGCTCACCGGAGACAACACCACTACGGCCAAGGCGATTGGGCAACAGGTTGGTGTTGATCGCATAATCGCCGGAGTATTGCCGCAAGACAAAGAACAAGAAATACGGCGGCTGCAAACTAACGGTGCCGTGGTAGCGATGGTTGGCGATGGTATTAACGATGCACCTGCGCTCGTTCGAGCTGATGTTGGTATGGCTATTGGAGCTGGAACGGACGTGGCGATGGAATCAGCTGATATTGTGTTGATGCGCAGCGATTTACTTGATGTACCCGCGGCAATTAATTTAAGCCGTGCCACTATGCGCACTATCAAGCAGAATCTATTCTGGGCATTCTTTTATAACATTATTGGCATTCCTATCGCTGCAGGCTGCTGGTACTACGCATCCGGATTGTTGCTAAATCCAATGGTTGCAGCACTGGCAATGAGCTTTAGTTCAGTATTCGTTGTAGGTAACGCGTTGCGGTTGCGTTTATTCCAGCCACACCACTCACCGAGTGGCATCACTGAACAAAATGTCAGCCAATATAGTCAACAAAGTCTGTACAATCAACACAGTCAATGCAACGACACTCAGTACAGCCAGCACTGCGACTCTCAACAGAAAACCAATCAACACATTTCACAGACTGTGCATGAATCTGTTATTTCCATTAACTCAATCACTCAAGGAGAAACAATGATCACCAAAACCATCAGTATCGAAGGCATGACATGCGCCAACTGCGTGCGTCACGTTACACGCGCACTAGAAGCATTGCCTGGCGCTGTTGATGTTAGCGTCAGCCTCGAGAACAAATCGGCTGTAGTGAGCGTACCGAATAACGTCAGCGACGAGCAAATCACTACTGCCATCGTCGATGAGGGGTACGAGGTCGTTTCTATCGCTTAAGGTTTTGGCGCTTTGGCGTTGAACTGTCTCCTATTTCTTGTGTCAAAAAATAGGAGACAATTCAAGTTCGCATGGTGTCGTCAACGATTCATAACACGACACCAGACGCTACCTTCACGACAGTTGTATCAGCGGCCGCGCATCGCACGACGGCTGATCTTCTGCGGATGTGTTGGGTCGATGCCCTTCGGGATGCCGTAACCGCGCTTGATTTGCAACGTGCGCAGACGTGAATTTAACGTCTCAAGCTCAGCCTGTGTAAGGATAAAGCGGCGACGAGGGTGAATCTTCGCCATCAAGATAAACGTGTGATTGGTGGGCTGGTAGGCCTTCTGCTTCAGAATCGTCTTACGCAAATCCTTAAGGCGCACCTGCTTGTCGCCTGTACCCACACAAATGCGATACACCGGAATTGATGAGCCAGCTGTGACGCCTTTAATGCTCTGTTCCTGGCGCTCCATCGCACGCATTACACGACCATATTCGCCCTCACCAAGCAGGTAAATACCGTAGAAGCTGGTGCCACGCCAGATCGCTTCTTTGGTTTTTGGATCAAACCACACCGGCTCTTCAGGGAAGGTAAAACCGGCCCTGTTCATGTTGCTCAGCACGCTGGCTGACGCACCGGGCTTACCTTCAAGATGCATATAACCCACGCGATCAGCACGTCGAGTCAGCGTCATTGTGGCAAATAGTGCACCGAACATCACCGCCAGAATCATCGTGAAAATCCACGTGATCCATGTCCAATGGAATACCAGCGCAAGAATAACGAATACAACAATTGGCGCCAACCATGCGCCGGCAATCAACCACGGTAGAAGCTTATCTTCGGGGTATGTGTATTTGAAGATCTGGATGACCTGCTTGATCAGCCCTGGTTTCTTCTCCTTCTTCTGATCCTTGGCTGCCATGGCTCTTCACCTCTCACTGGTTGATTGACACACTAAAGAACAGAGTTTACCAGCACCAGTGACTAGTTTCTGTAGTGTGTATCGCCTCGCATCTACCGGGTGTGCAGAGGACGGCCATCCGCCTTAAGTAACGCTTCGCCAATTGTTTCGCTAAAAGTTGGGTGCGGATGAATCAACCGTGCAGCATCAGTCAACGGCACACGGTTACCCACTAACTGCTGTGCTTCAGCAATAAGATCACTAGCATCTGGCGCTACCATATGCACGCCCAGCACCACATCAACATCAGGCTTACTGGTATAAGCTCCAGTTACTACGGATAACGCTCCGTTCGCACCATCCATCACCATACGAGCATTGCCCGCCATTGGATACGCAGTCTGCCGCGCGTTAACAATATCATCACGGTCACGCGCTTGCTCCAGCGTGAGTCCTACACTGGCGGCCTGCGGTATTGAGAAAACAATTTGTGGAACCGTCATCTCATCAACCGGATGTGGGTCAAGTCCGGCAATAGATTCAGCAACAACAATACCCTGCTCAAAAGCGCGATGTGCAAGCGTATGCCCGGCAGTAATATCGCCAACTGCCCACACGTCAGGTATTGAAGTTTGGCCAAGCTGATCAGTTATAACGTAACCACGTTCATCGCGGCTAAGACCTATCTCATCCATCCATGCAGCATTAGTGACAGGGGCACGGCCAATAGCAACAAGAACAACCTGCGCTGAGATGTCATGCTCCTCGCCATCGCGCATATATCGAACAACAGCATCGGACGATGCAGAAGACATAGATGAAGCCAGAGAAACGGAATTCTCATCGCTATGAGCAGCAGCATTGCACTCACCGGTCCATATATTGGTGACTTGACTACGCGTAACAACAGTAATTCCTGCGCGTGCGAGTTCTCGCGTCATAGCAGACGAGACACGGCGATCCCAACCAGACAGCACACGATCCTTACGAATCAGCAATGTTGTTTTGCAGCCGCCACGACTCCAGATAGAAGCAAATTCCAATGCAATAGCACCCGAACCAATAATGACAGCACTGGAAGGGAAAGCGCTTAATTCCAACGCTTGTGTTGAATCAATGACTGCTCCATGGAACGGGGTTTCAGGCATCGTGCGTGGTGTTGAACCGGTGGCCAACACCACATGCCGTGCTGTAAGATCGCATGTTTCTCCTATAGCAGTGGGCTTGTTGGAACCCTCTGTACGTATAACGGTAGAACAGTCTGGAGCAGGGGAGATGTGAACTGTATGCCGGGCGTTGGTACTACAACCATCTGTACTGTCTGTGCCACAGCTGTTATCACTGCCATTGCCACCGCTGCTATTGCTTGGCGCTGGTGTTATGGAAGCCTCACCACGGAATACAGTGATGCCACGTTGAGCCACTAATCCGGTTAATCCATTAACCATAGTGTTGACCATGCGCCGCCGGTAATCACCCAGCGCCGCATAATCAAACCCGTTAACCTCAATCATTGGGCCGATACCACGAGCATGTTGTGCAGTATCAATAGCGTGCACCGCCGTTAATAACGCCTTTGATGGAATACACCCACGGTTCAAACATGTGCCACCAAGTGTGGAGTCGCGCTCCACCAGAGCAACCGACAAACCTAGTTGTGCGGCACGCAATGCCGTTGCATAACCTCCCGGCCCCGCGCCAATGATAACGACATCATACATATCAGGCACGTTGCCTCCTTATGCTTATTTACTCAGACATCGATTATCCAGATATTTATTACCCAGACACCCGCCAATATACAGATGCGCCCGCACAGTGTATCAATCGTGGTTACTCGCCATCGCTATTGATACGCAGTACGGGCGCATATACGTCACACTGTAACCAGAAAAGTCCAAACCGGCTATATGAATACGCTGTTATACCAAACGCTGCAGCTGTATTGTGCGACTTTAGATTGCCGCTTTCTGTTCCCGCAGTGTTTCCGCGATTCTCGCGTCGTATTCGTGTTGTTTTTCTGGCTACGTGTACCGGTTACTCTCACCAGTACAACCGGTATGCAGGCTTACTTCTTTTTACTGTCTTTCTCTGGCTTAGCGCCGTCAGGCCAGTTTCCGCGCTTGGGATAGCGCGGCTTCGGCATACGCCAACGGCGGAACTGAATAGCACGACTCCATGCATAAGTTCCAGTACGCATACCCTTAGCTATTGCGCGTTCGCCGAACTTGTTCACAACAATCTTCTTGAGTTTGCGCCACATAATCGCCACATCAATAATGACGGCGAACAAGTATACGTACAACAACAACAGAATGGGCATCGACAAGGACGGGTAAACAGCAGTTACCACCATCGATAGAAGCAGCAAGGCAAACGCCACCGGAATAAAGAACTCACCAAGGTTGACGCGAGCGTCTACATAATCACGGATATACACGCGCCATGGCAAACGCTCAGCCTTCGGCATATGGTTGATATCGCCAGTGCGCATTGCTTCATATTCAGCATCTTCTTGTGCGCGGCGGCGTGCTTTATCAGCCTTCTTCTGGGCTTTACGATCTTTAGGTACTAGCGGGCGCAAATTACGTTCCTGAGCGTCTTTACGCTTTGGTGTTGCATGCCCCTTACTTGCGGTCTTCTGAGTCCTGGTTGACTTCGACGATGTAGTCTCCTGAGACTGCTCTTGTGAGTTGGACGGGTTCTTGCTCATGGTTTGCAGGTTACGGTGACGTTGAGACACCGGGCATCAGCCACATTCGGCACTCACGCTAAGATAACGCCTCGAGTATCAACGGTGACCGTCTGCCACTATTGGCAGCAGATAAATAAAGGAGTGTCATGACGACCGTGACTGTGGAACAGATTCGTTCCCGTGTGGAAGAAGACTGGAACCGTATCGTCGACCTGCTCAAGAACAAGATTGCACTCAAATCAGTGTCTGCAGAAGGTATTACCAGCGAAACAATGCGTCATTCCGCTGAATTTGTAGCCGAAGAAATGCGCAAAGTAGGCGTGGATGCTCGCGTTGTTCAGGCACATAATGCTGACGGTACCCCTGGAGCGTGGGAGGTTATCGGTTCTCGGATCGTGGATCCGAATGCTCCAACAGTTCTGCTATACGCACATCACGATGTGCAGCCTGTGCCAGATGACTCAGTATGGCAGACTGCACCGTTTGAAGCTACTGAGGTGGGTGACCGCTTGTATGGTCGTGGTGCGGCAGATGACGGTGGTGGTATCGCTATTCACTCAGGTGCACTCAAAGCTCTTGGTGACGACCTGAAGGTCAATATCAAGGTGTTCATCGAAGGCGAAGAAGAGATGGGTTCTCCCAGCTTTATTCCATTTATCGAAGAGCACAGTGAAGAATTTGCTGCCGACGTGATTGTGGTGGCGGACTCTGGTAACTGGTCTGCTGACGTGCCATCGTTAACCACATCGCTACGCGGTAACACCACACTTGACGTGCACGTCAAAGTATTGGAACACCCGGTGCATTCCGGTCAGTTCGGTGGTCCGATTCTTGACGCGAACACGCTTGCGGCCATGCTGATCTCGTCCATGTATGACACCAACGGTGATATGGCTGTGCCAGGTGTTGCATCAGAGGAACCCATTGGCGGCTTACAGCGCGATCTCGACGAAAATACCGTGCGTGCAGATGCTGGCGTGGTGCCGGGCTTCCGTTTAACGGGCACCGGTTCGCTAGGTGCACGTATGTGGACCAAGCCCAGCGTTACCGTTATCGGTTTTGATGCGCATCCGGTCGAAGGTTCGTTTAACGTGATCAGTCACGAGACTACATTCCGCTTGTCTCTGCGTACCGCACCCAACCAGCGTCCTGAAGAGGCACAGCAGGCGCTAACAGATTTCTTAATCGATCATGCGCCATTCGGCTGCGAAGTGAGCGTAACGCCGGGTGAAAACGGTATGGGTTGGGCTATGGATCCCGATGCTGAAGCAACCCATGACGCATTGGAAGCCATGCGAGAGGCTTTTGAATGCGAACCGGTGAATAAGGGTGAAGGTGGTTCTATCCCGTTTATTCCTGAACTTCAGCGCATTTTCCCCCATGCCCAGGTACTGGTTACCGGCCCGGAAGATCCGAAGTCGAATGCGCACAGCCCCAACGAGTCGCTGTCTCTGCCTGGTTTGAAGAAAAATATCGTTACTGAGGCGTTGATGCTTGCCAAACTTGCTCGCTGAGAGTGACTTGCCTGCCAAAAGCACCACAAGCATCCCGAACAACACACGACACGGGCGGTAGAACATTGTTACGGGATGCTGTACTCTCGTGAATCGACACGGGGGCTGTGGGCTTGTCGGATGTTCCGACACGTACTACGGCTGAGATGAGGGTTACCTCGACCGATTGAACGTATACCGGGTAATGCCGGCGCACGGACGTCGTTTCTTCCCGTGCCTTGAAGTACGCGGCACCGAAAGTCGGTGCGCGAGCAGAGAAAGGCACATTGCATGTCTGCACCTATTCATGAATCTCATACTGTTGTTCAATGGCGTGTGGTTGATATTGCCGTCGCTTCAGTTATCGGCGTAGCCAGTGCTTTGGTGTACTGGTTGTGGGCTTTGATTACTGCAGCACCATGGGATGTTGTGGATGCTGTCATACCAGGCCTGGCTGGCATTTTCAACGGCGCCTGGCTCTTTGCCGGGCCTCTGGCTGCCATTATTATTCGCAAACCGGGAGCAGCACTGTACGCTGAGATTGTTGCTGGCGTACTCGAAGCACTGATGGGCAACATGTGGGGTGGTGTGGAAACTTTCCTCATTGCCCTTGTACAGGGCGCTGGCGCTGAAATCGCCTTCCTGATCTTTGCCTATAAAAAGTGGAATCTGCCGATAACAGTTCTCTCTGGTGCACTGTCTGGCGTCGCCTGTTGGGCATACTCCTTCTTTACCCGTCTGCAAGCCATTGACATAACTGGCTCTTATGGCATTGTGTATGTAGCCACCACCATTATCTCTGGCATGATTATCGCCGGTGTACTGATGTGGTATCTATACATTGCTATCGCGAAAACAGGTGCGCTTGACAAATTCGCCTCCGGTCGCGAGGTACGCGGCACAGTCTGACAGCCAAAGGTCTACCTGCACTACAATGAGCCGGGCATGACATACAGGAAGACTAATAACATGTGTCAGTCCGGCTCATCACATATCTCTTAACAAATTGGAGGAGGCGTTCACAAGTGACGCAATCCACAGACTCCAATGCTGTGCTGCAATTCAACAACTGGGGGTATCGGCACGCATCACGCACGCATTTTGCCGTACGAGGCTTGACCCTGACTGTTGAAGCAGGCCAGCGAGTACTTCTGCTCGGCGCATCAGGCATTGGAAAATCCACAATTCTTGAGGGAGCTGCCGGTTTACTCGGCGGTGACAACACAGACGTTGATACCGATTGTGATGCTGCTCACACCACTCGCATTGTTACAGATGCAGAAGGTGGTGTTACTGAAGGGCAGGTGCTGGTTGATGGTATCCCTGTCAGACAGGCACGTGGTCGTATTGGCTTGGTTCTGCAAGATCCTGATGCGCAAGCAATTTTCCAACGGTTGGCAGACAACGTTGCTTTCGGACCTGAGAATCTCAACATACCGCGCGATGAGATCTGGCAACGAGTGCACGACTCTCTTGCTGCTGTCGGGTTAGAAGGTGTTCAACTGCATCGCTCTACCATGCATTTGTCTGGTGGTCAGATGCAACGGTTGGCACTTGCTGGTGCTTTGGCTATGCGCCCGGGTGTGTTATTACTTGACGAGCCGACAGCGAATCTTGACCCGGACGGTGTCACACAAATCGTGAATGCAGTACGCGATGTTGTTAACGCTCAGCATTCAACAATGGTGTTGGTTGAACATCGTGCTGGGCCGTGGATTGACATGATTGACCGTGTGGTGGTGCTTGGCTTAGAAACCGATGATCAGCAGAAGGTGCGTGTTACTCAACAGGGTTTGGCTGAGGACGTTGATCGTAGTGGTTTTCGACGCACTGTTGTTGTTGCTGACGGTACACCGGACGAGGTGTTTAATGATTCATCGCTTGATTTTGCTGAATTAGGTATCTGGCTACCAGACCGTTATCAACGGCCAGGCGATCAGATTGTGCGCATTCATGCCAGTACTGAGCCTGATAGTGATCCAGCGGTTGGTACTGGTGAGGCGATTCTGTCTACACAAGATCTGTCAATTGGTCGCAATGGCGTTGCTATCGCTAAACAGATTGATATCGACTTTGCTCCTGGGCAAATTACTGCGCTTGTTGGGGCGAACGGTGCTGGCAAATCCACTTTGTCGCTCACGCTGGCGGGATTGCTTGAGCCTGTTGCTGGGCAGGTTGTTGCCGCATCATCGCTTGTTTGCGGTGCGAACGGTAGTAGTCCAATTGGTTGGAAGTCCACTGATCTTGCCTCACGAATCTCTTATGTATTCCAAAATCCAGAACATCAGTTTGCGCGCGGCAGTGTGCTTGAAGAGGTGATGTTAGGGCCGTTGCGTACCGGATGCAGTGAGGTAGAAGCAGAACGTCGTGCACGCGAGTTGCTCACTCGATTCAGCCTGATTCAGTACGCTCGGCAAAATCCTTACACTTTGTCTGGCGGGGAGAAACGTCGTCTTACCGTTGCCGCGTCGCTGGCTGCTGCACCGCGTGTGTTGATTCTGGACGAACCAACATTCGGTCAAGATCGACGCACATGGATGCAAATGGTACGGCTTATTCACGGATTGCGTGGGGACGGCGTTAGCATCATTGTGGTTACACATGATCGCGATCTGGTTACTGCGCTCGGTGCGCGTGTTATTGAATTAACACCAGATGATTGCAATGGTGAATGGGTTACACAATCCTCATCGAGTAGTGACTTTGCAATTAAGGACAATGCAACAAGCAGTGCATCCTCTGCAACACGTTCATCATCCTTGGGAGAACGTGCGCAGTCTGCGCATATCGCAGTTAGTCCGGTAAACACGCGCGATGAAGAACCCCAGGCGTCGAGTCGATCGCCATTCCTCGCATCGTTAAACCCCGCTTATCGTCTTATCGGCGCTTTCCTGGTATCGCTGCCGATGCTGCTTAGCCTTGACTGGGTATCAGCCACAGTGGCATTAGTTCTCGAAATTGTCATACTCATGGCAATGGGGTTGACTCCATGGCGCATTGTTAAGTCCACGTGGCCACTGTTTATTGGAGCCCCCGGGTCGTTCCTTGCTGTGATGCTTTATGGCAAAGAAGGCGGCGACACCTGGTGGCAGTGGGGCATGATTCACGTGACTGACCGCTCAATGGAACTTGCTATAGCCACTGGCGTAAGGATTCTGGCTATCGGTATTCCTGCCATCATTGCGGTACTTGGTATTGATGCCACCGATCTGGCTGACGCGTTCAGTCAGATTCTGCATTTGCCGGATCTCTTTGTGTACGGGGCATTAGCAGGTATGCGCTTGTTTTCGGTATTGAAAGATGACTGGGCTGCTCTGAGCGCATCACGCCGGTCGCGTGGATTGGGCGATGAGAATAAGGTTAAAGCGTTCTTCCCGCAAACTTTTGCGTTACTTGTTCTCTCCATCAGACGGTCCACGACATTAGCCACTGCGATGGAAGCACGAGGCTTTGGTGGCACTGGGCCACGCAGTTGTGCCCGTATTAGTAAGGTACATACGCGCGACCGTGTTTATCTAGTTGGCTGCCTGGCCATTCCTGTAATCGCATTACTGACTGCTGCGTTAACAGGTCACTTCTCTTTTATGGGACAGTAGGCCAGTCGCTGTTTATTGTGTAGCCAGTGCAGAGTGTTTAGCGTTTTATACATTTATGAATCGCTGGTAATCGTGGTCATATCAACAGCAGGGCAGATTGTCGGTGTGGAACATATGGAGCTTGTAAAGCGTTGTGCGTCTATACTGCCGACGAATACGATACAATGCTGGTGACCTAATTCTGACGGTGTCGTTGGTGGGTGCGCAGACATACAGGGGGGAAGTCATGAGTGAGCACCGTTATTACCGGATCTATGGGAGGCTCTTTTCTGCCTCGGGTAAGTGGGGTGTTTTATGCGCAGCAGCCGGGTGTTGTGCAGCGATTGCTGGTGTTATCGCTTTAGTGCGAGCTGTGGCGCCAGACGTTGTGCCGTTGTTGAAATCCATTGACGATACAACGGCATACACTGTCGCTGGCATTTGTGCTCTAATTACGGCTGTACTTGTTGTGGTGGCGCGAGTTCATGCACGTTCTCGCCACTTGTATACGCGTTCAACACGGTGGGGGATTGTTGCTATCGCTGTAGCTATTATGTTTACCGGCTTAGCGGCAGCTGTTGACACTATGTTTCCGAATGGTCTTATCGAGGTTGCTGCACGTGACGAGGCCCCGTATTCAGACCAAAGTGCGATGGATGATGCCATCGATACCATAGCCGAGGGCTCATGTACTGACGGATGGCAGAATATTTCGTCAACCGGTTACCCGGATGCGACAGCATTCCGTATGTGTTCTGCATCGCTTGTGGCTTATGCCACTTTTGACAATGATTCCGCTCTGCTGGACTACCAGTCTTCTCTAGTGTCGCAGGCGTCTACCATGATGGCCGAACGCTCTGACCAGTCAGATATTCAGTGGTACACATTATCTGGTACTCGCTGGATTGTTATCGGGCAACAAGAGATGTTGGAAACACTGCACCAGGACTGGGGCGGTGAGCTTGTTGCCGTAGAAACCGACGACGAGGATTCCAACTCGTAGTATTAGAAAGTTCGTAGGCCGTTGATGAAACGACTTACACCGTCGCGTACGCGTTCGCGCTGTGTGGCCACGTTCATGCGGACAAACAATCGCCCATTACCACCGAATTGTGCACCGGGGGAGAGCATCAACTGTTGGTCAGCAAGTAGATGATCACAGAGTGCTTCTGTATTGTCAGTCAGTGCTGAACAGTCAATCCACAACAAATATGTGGCGCCGTCATTCACCACGCTAACCTGACGGTTAATGGGAGCTGATGCGTTGTAATCGCTAAGCATTTGGCGTACAAGCTGTTTATTTCCTTGCAAATAAGTTCGCAACTCGTCCAGCCACGGGCCGCCTTTGGTGAATGCGGCAACAGCAGCAGTGACAGCAAAAGCATTCGGCTCTGCCACCTCGTCGGTATTCAGGCTGCGCCACACGCGATGGCGTAACAGAGGGTTTGGCGTCATCACCGCCGCAGTGTGCAAGCCAGCAATATTGAACGCTTTGGTTGGCGCCAGACACGTCACCGAGTTCATGCGGCAATGCTCGTTGACAGAGGCAAACGGTACGTAATGGCACTGCGGATCTGTTAAATCACAATGAATCTCATCACTGACTACCACCACATGATGAGCCATACACAGCTCGCCGATACGCGCCAGTGTGTCACGATCCCAGATCATGCCTGTGGGATTGTGTGGATTGCATAAAATCATCAGCGAAGTTTGCGGATCGGCTAACTTGGCTTCCAAATCCTCCCAATCAATCCGATACTCACCATTCTGGTAGGCGAGTGGAGATTCCAGTACATGGCGGCCATTGTTAAGAATTGAATTGAAGAAGATGTTGTACACCGGCGTCATAATAACGACGTTTTCCGCCGGGGTAGTGAGCTTGCGCACGATGCTGGAAATTGCTGGAATTACGCCAGTGCAGAAGGTTAACCACGACGCATCAATATCTATACCATGCCGTGTATGCCACCACGAGATATATGCTTCAGCCCAATCATCAGGTACCACCGAATAACCGAACACGCCATGATCCACACGACGGCTTAACGCGTCACGTATCGCAGGAGCGGTAGGAAAATCCATATCGGCCACCCACATCGGTAATGCGCCGGCTGCTTCATCCCACTTCAATGAGCCAGTACCTGTGCGGTCAGTTAGCGCATCGAAATCGTAAACCATCGTTATTCCTTCCGCTATATTGTCCAGTCACTTCGCTGCACTATTCGCCGACACTATGCCATATATCCGCGCATTGACAGTGAACTGTTGATACTGATGAGAGTTGGTGTTCAATATCAGCCTTGGCGAACGCCAATATTTGCGCATTCAATAACAGTAGCTGACGGGTCAACACGATCTGGGTCCAACGTCACCTCACCAATTGAATCAGCCACAATACGCCCCTTGGTAGGGTTGAACACACTGTCAACATGGCCAGTGATTTCTGCATCAACCGTTGAATATTCAAAAGCCCGATCGGTATGAATCAGCCGGCAATTGCGCATCACGAGATTGTCGACGTAGCACAGTCCTTGCAAACTCTCAATTGTGCAGTTAATAAAGGTGAGATTGCGGGCATTCCACCCGAGGTATTCGCTGGAAATATACGAGTCGCGCACAGTTACATTTTCTGCATTCCAGAAGGCATCCTTGGTTACTAAACGCGAGTGTGACATGTCAACATTGCGTGCACCGTCGAAAGCATATCCACCCACCAAACGCAGACCGTCAACATGGATATCCTCGCTGTTCATAGCAAAGTAGTCTCCGCGAACGCTTACATCGTCAATCGTGATATTACGGCATGACCACAGTGTTTCTTCAGCATTCGGAAACTCCACATGACGCAGCGTTACCTCATTACACCGGCGGAAATTCTTAGGCGCTGCAACAGTGGAATCCTCTACAGAAATACGATCGGTATACCACACACCTGCACGACCTGTTTCAAACCATGTGCAGCCGTGTACGTGAACATCGTGGCAGTACCACAGCGGATACTTCCATTGGAACGAACTATCAACAAGCGTGATGTGGTGAGCGTGTTTAAGCGGCGACTCTCCATCAGTAAAAATCGTATTGGTATACGTAACGCCCTCTGCTGCAAACGCAGCGCGTTCGCCAGTCAAATACCCCTGGTTGATGCATTCGTTGGGTAGGGTGTCGTGCGTGTGAGAAGCGTCGGTGGTGGTGCGTGAAATCATGCGTGCCCGTCCTGTGTGATGTCAATAAATAGCAAGTGTTGGTGGTGGTGTATATTGCCTGACAATGCTCGCTCGCATCTGACGATGACGATACACTATCGGCCGTTAATCGTGTGGTGTTATGCTCCCACAGAAATGCAGCACAGTCAGTACTGGTGGGTGTTACTACGCGGCTTCGAACGTTACACTAACAGTGCCGGAACCGAGTGCTGTAGCCAATTGGGAAGGATTGGTGATTCGTCCGAGTCGAGTGTAGGTGTACGAGGTGGGGAACGACTTGTAGAACAGCACAACGCAACTGGTGCCATATAGCATGATGTCTCCGGCACGAATAGTACCAACGGACTGTGGCTTAGAGGGCAGCGACGTATCAAGATAATAGTATTTTTCGTTGCTGTTGAGCTCATTCATAGTCACAGTCAGTGGCAACATCGTTGCAAACATCTCAGCGGCAGGACTGGAGCTGAGCTGAGCGATAAAAGTGGTGTCGTTCACACGTATAGTGATTGACGTCATGGAATTACTCTCTTCTGCCTTGTTTCTCTTGTCATATTTTCCCGTGTGTTGTCGTGGTGGAGTATCACCTGCATTGCCTACTGGTGGTGTTGATGTAGTGTGATCTACAGTGCTTTGCAGCACATAGAGCGCGTATTGTGCACTACGTTCGCACAGCACCGTCAGGATAAAACAGGGCGTATTCCATATCAAATGCTCAACATTGATGCAATGTTATGTCAAGAATGCATGGAATATGTCAGTGAACCTTCCTGTTGACTGCTGAAAATCCGCCATTTTTAACACATCATCCCGGCATTCGCCCATTGAGGAGCATTCAGCTAACCTGTAGGCTGTACACATGTCCTTTTTTGATGCGTTTGGTACAAAGTTCAACCCTGATGATGGCTCGCGCCGCCGCCGTGGCGGTTCGGATGACGACCCGGTGGTCATCAATGTTGAAACGGATGGTGATAACAACACCACCTCACACGGCACCACATATCAATCATCTGGGCCGCGCATCTCACAGCGCTCACACTCACCCAAGAAGAAACGTGGCAACAGCAGCGGTCGAGGCAATAAAATCCTTATCGGCATAGCACTGGTCCTGGTTGTTGTCGTCGCATTGTTCTTCGGTCTCGCGCGGTTCATCACCGATCTTCTGTGGTACGACCAGCTCGGATTTCAAAGCGTAGTATGGACACAGCTGGGCGTGCGTGTCGGCTTGTGGTTCGCCTACGCAGTGTTAACAGCAGTAATCGGTTATGTAGCTGCAACGCTGGCTATTCGAGCCCGACCTGCTGACAGCGACGGTTCAACAATTCGCGTCAATGGTGACGTAATAGAAATCGCCAAAGGTGTCAGCTCACGCAATGCGCGTCGCGTAGCTGTTGTTATCGCGCTACTTGTTGGCGTACTTTTCGGCTCACAGTTCAACGCCAACTGGTCTGACATTCTCCTCATGTTCAACGCACAAAGCTTCGGTACCAGCGATCCACAATTCGGTATCGATAACGGCTTCTACGTGTTCATTCTGCCCGGACTTGAACTGGTCATGTCTGCTGTGGTCATGATGATGCTTGTCGGCATTATCTTTTCTATAGCCACCCATGTGTTAATGGGTGGTATTCGCATTGTTATGCCAGTAAACGGACGCGGCTTGTTCTCCGTCACCCCGCGCGCTCGCCGACAGATTGGCATATGGCTGATGCTGGTAATGATTACTGTTGGCGCACGATTGGCGCTTACAGTGTTCGACACCTTAACTGAAGAAGGTGACCGCATTACCGGCGCTGATTACACTGCAGTCCACGCCATCATTCCTGCCACCTTTATTCTTTCGTCATTGATTGCCATATTGGGTGTGGTTGTGGGCGTTTGGATTATGCGGTCGAAAACATTACAGCGGCCGTCAGCAGTGGGTGTGGGTGCTGCTGCCGCATTGCGGGCATGGCGTATGCCTGCGATCGCTGTATCGGTTGTGGTAGTTGTTGCGGTACTACTCGCTGGTGTATGGCCTGTTGCCTTGCAACGCTTTATTGTGGAACCCAATGAGCAGGAGCGTGAATCCGCCTATATTGAGAGGAATATTACTGCTACTCGTCAAGCCTACGGTTTGGAAGACATTGTTGTCGAAGAATACGACGCCACTACGGAAGGCGAAGAAGGCGCTCTGAGCTCGGACGCTGAATCAACTGCGCAAATTCGTTTGCTTGATCCGGAGATTGTGTCTCCAACGTTCAAACAGTTGCAGCAGTCTCGTCAGTACTACACATTCTCTGACACGTTGTCTGTAGACAAATATGAGATTGACGGTGTCAGCCAGGACACAGTGATCGCAGCCCGAGAACTCGACCTTGACGGTTTAGACAACCGCAATTGGGTGAACGATCACACCGTGTACACACACGGTTACGGTATTGTTGCCGCCTACGGTAATAAGGTCACTACAGACGGCCAGCCGGAATTCTTTGAATACGGTATCCCCACGCAGGGTGTACTTACCGACACTGAAGAGTACGAGCCACGTATTTACTTCTCACCCAATGCCACTGAATATGCGATTGTTGGCGCGCCTGAGGGGACTGAATCATGGGAATTTGACTACCCAACCAGTTCTGACGAGGGTGCGACAAATACCTTCGATGGCGATGGTGGACCATCTCTGGGTAACATTTTCTCGCGTTTGCTGTATGCGATTCGTTTCGGCTCAATACAGATTCTCTTTTCTGATCGTGTGAATTCTGAATCGCAGATTCTTTATGACCGCAGTCCGTTAGAACGTGTTGCCAAAGTGGCACCGTATCTAACACTCGATGATCGCGTGTATCCGGCTGTTGTGGATGGACGAGTGAAATGGATTATTGACGGTTACACCACTTCTGACGCTTACCCGTATTCGCAGATGACCGATCTGGAAGAGGCTATTGCCGATTCGACTACTGACAGCAGCGATAGCACTGAGAGCGCGTTAACATCGTCGTCTCAGCAGGTTAATTACATGCGCAACTCCGTGAAAATCACCGTTGATGCATACGACGGATCAATTGACCTCTACGTGTGGGATGAGGATGATCCAATCATTCAGGCGTGGCAGCAGATTTTCCCTAATCAGTACCATTCGTTGTCAGAAATTTCCGGTGATTTGATGAGCCATATGCGCTACCCGGAAAACCTGTTCAAGGTACAGCGCGAACTGCTGGAAAAGTACCACGTAACCAGTGCTAGCCAGTTCTTCTCAGGTGAGGATTTCTGGCAGGTACCGAATGATCCAACATCCTCGTCAGACTCAGATTCGAGCGACAATCTGCAGCCGCCGTACTATTTGACATTGCAAACTGGCGGCAGTGATGAACCGGTATTCTCTCTGACCTCTACCTACATACCTGCAGGTTCTTCGACACGAGAAATTCTCACCGGATTCTTATCCGTGGATTCTGACGCGGGTAATGAGGCCGGTGTTATAGGGGAGAACTACGGCACAATACGACTACAGGAGTTGCCGCAATCGTCGAATGTGCCAGGGCCTGGTCAGGCCCAGAACAATTTCGATGCGAACGCTGAAGTTTCCCGCGAACTCAATCTTCTTGAATCGGGATCTACCAGCGTAGAACGCGGCAATTTATTAACATTGCCGCTCGGCGGTGGATTAGTCTACGTTGAACCGGTTTATGTCAGATCGAGTGGCGCCACAAGCTACCCGATGCTGCAAAAGGTACTCGTAGCATTCGGAGACCAGGTCGGTTTCGCTGACACACTTGACGAAGCACTCGACCAGGTGTTCGGCGGCAACTCAGGCGCCTCTGCCGGCGACGCGGAGAATGTTGAAGAAACCGACGACACGGACGATACCAGTTCTACAGACGATGACGTGGGAACAACCGATGATGATGCCGACGCCAGTACATCGGACGACACTGACGTCGGCACATCCGGTAACAGCGGTAGCGATGCTGAAGCGTCAACCGACAGTGACACATCGGATGACACCACATCGTCAAATACGTCCGACGACCTCCAATCATTACTGGAGGATGCTTCTCAAGCTTTGCAAGATGCGGATGACGCCTTACAGGACGGTGACTGGAGCGCTTACGGCGAAGCCCAAAACCGACTCAAAGAGGCGATCAACAAAGCTCTTGAACTCGAGGAGTAAATCGCATAACCGGATATAAACGGGCGTTACAGATAATCAATGTCTGTGGCGCCCGTTGCCGTAATTATTCCGTCATCGTTACAAAGCGCTAAGCTGACGTGTCATGACTGATGCCACTGACCGCAGTACTACCGCGCACAATGCTTCCGACCACAATGCTGCCCATTGCCGTATGTTTATTCGCAGCGCTACAGATGCAGATCTCGACGCTATTACGGCGATCTATAACGAGGCGATATTAGAACGCATGTCCAGCGCAGATATTGAACCGCGCACTCGTGAGCAGCGTCGCGAATGGGTAAATGCGCATCAGCCGCGCGACTTATACCCGGTTGTCGTCGTAGAAAATACCGACGGTAATATTGCTGCATTTGGCTCTCTATCTCGCTTCCATGAACGGGCAGGATTCGATGGAGTAGTAGAACTCAGCTACTATGTGGGCTCGGCATGGCGAGGCCAAGGCATCGGTTCATCATTGGTTTCGTGGCTGCTTGACGCTGCACGCCAACGTAACCATCGCATAGCCACAGCCCTGATTTTTGCTGACAACAAGGGGTCAACAGCTCTGATGCAACGCTTCGGCTTTACCACATTTGGCATACTGCCGGATGCTGTCCATCTGCCCGGCAATATTCACCACGATTTGGCTTATTGGTATCTGCCGCTGTAGATACAATATGTCGTCGGCGTGCGCTGTTACGTGAACATGTGTATAAGAAATATGCGGGTGGAGACGGAAGAACGTGAGGAGAATGAGATGGCGTCAAATTTTTGGTTGATCGCAGGGCTCGGTAATCCCGGTAAGAAGTACGAAGATACTCGACACAACATGGGATTCATGACTGCCGACGTTCTTGCTGAACGCTGGTCAGTAGCTTTCTCTGATCACAAAGGACTCGCCATGCTGGGCAAAGGTGTGATGACCTTAGAAGGGCGCAGTATTAAATTCTTTCTTGCTAAACCACTGACTTTTATGAACAATTCAGGCAATGCCGTAGCGTCAATTAGCTCGTACTATCAGATTGAACCAGATCATATTGTGGTGATTCACGACGATATGGATCTCGATTTCGGCCGTATCAAAGTTAAATCTGGCGGTTCAGCAGGCGGACATAACGGTATCAAATCCATCGACCGCTCATTAGGCACACCACAATATGCTCGCGTACGCATGGGCGTTGGTCACGCTCATCGCGGAGCTAACGCGCATAACAACACCATTGATTGGGTACTTGGCGGTTTTGGCCCTGAACAGCGTAAACAACTGCCTGACTTTCTTTCCGACGGTGCTGATGCCACCGAGTCGTTAATTGTTCGCGGACTGTCTGCAACACAGGAGCAATTCAATGGCCGCTAAAACAGCACCACAGACACAGCCATCATCGTCACAGACAGCCTCATCACAAACGACTCCATCATTGCCAGCATTATCAACAACACACACCTTAAGTGGATCACTCGCTGACCTGTTAGAAGCGCTTGATAACGACCCCAACTTCCATGCGTTAGCTACCGGTGATATCGAATATTCCGAAGCAGCAGCTGAACCCAGCATCGTTGTTGCAGCACCCAACGGTATTCGCCCTGCATTAGCCGCAGCTGTCGCTCACACGCGGCCAGTTGTTATGCTCGTCGCCTCCAGCCGTGAAGCCGAAGAAACTGTGGAAGCCATACGCTCGTGGTACGACGGCGACCCCACCAGCGTTGCCCAATTAGAAGCATGGGAAACACTGCCACATGAGCGTTTATCGCCGCGTGCCGACACAGTGGCCAGTCGTATGGCTGTATTCCGTCGATTGATGCATCCCAAACAAGGCAGTGCAATGTTCGGGCCAATTCGCATTCTCGTTATGCCCGTGCGTTCACTGATTCAACCGGTTGTCGCTGGATTAGCAGATGTTGAACCGCTTGTATTCACCGTAGGAGAGCAGATGCCGCTGGATGAGGCAGCATCACGCCTGGTAGAAAATTCGTACACACGCGTTGATCTGGTGATGGAACGCGGCGAATTTGCTGTACGAGGTGGCCTGCTCGACGTATTTCCACCAACAGCTCCACACCCGGTGCGTATCGAATTCTTCGGTGACGAGATCGACACCATCCGTGAATTCCACGCCTCCGACCAGCGCACCTACGGTGAAGGCATGAACAGTGTCTGGGCAACGGCCTGTCGCGAACTGCAACTCACCGACAGTATTCGTGACCGTGCACGCAGTCTGATCGGCCAGATTCCCAATGCAGAAGACATGCTCGAATCCATTGCCAACGCCATTCCAGTTGAAGGCATGGAATCACTGTTGCCTGCATTAGTGGACGATATGGAACCTGTATCAGGCATGCTGCCCAACAATGCGGTGATTATGCTTTCCGATCCGGAACGGTTACGACGTGCCGCCGACGATCTGGTCAAAACAGCCAACGAATTCCTTGCAGCCAGCTGGCATGTTGCTGCCTCTGGTCACGGAACTGGCGCACCAATCAGCTTCGACCAAGCAAGCTTCCTTGACTTCGACGAGACGATCACAGCGTTGACATACGCAAATTACGACGTGTGGAAACTCACCAGCTTCGGCGTCGACAGTAGCATACCGGGGCGTATTGCGCTCGTCGCCAGTGCGCCACATGAGTATCGAGGTGACGAGACACGTGCCACAGCAGGTATTGACGGTCTGCTCGCTGAAGGAATGCGCGTGACGGTAACGGCAGCTGCACAGGGTACACTTGCGCGACTGCAACGTGCAATCACGGAAACTGGTATTACACGATTCAATACGGTCCGTTCGCAAGCTATCGATGGATTTGTTGACACTGAAGCCGGTGTGGCGTTACTTACTGAACGTGATTTAACCGGTCGTACCAGTGCGGCAGCGCAGACAAAAACTCCTAAACGACGCCGCAAAGCCATTGACCTGATGGAACTCAAAGCTGGCGATTACGTGGTGCATGAACAGCACGGTATTGGCCGATTCCTTGAGATGCGTCAACGCTCTATTGGCGCAGGAGCAAATAAGGCCACTCGTGAATATCTGGTTATTGAGTATGCTCCAAGCAAACGCGGTGCTCCTGCCGACAAACTGTTTATTCCCACGGACCAGCTCGATCAGGTCAGCAAATACATTGGTTCAGACGCCCCCAAACTCAATAAGCTGGGCGGTTCCGATTGGGCTGCTACCAAGGCCAAAGCGCGCAAACACGTTCATGAGATTGCTGACGATCTGGTCAAACTGTACTCAGCTCGCCAGCGTACATCTGGTTTTGCTTTCAACTCAGATACGCCGTGGCAGAAAGAACTCGAAGACGCTTTCCCATATCAAGAAACCGCCGATCAGCTCACCACCATCGACGAGGTGAAAGCTGATATGGAAAAGCCTGTGCCTATGGATCGTCTGATTTGCGGTGATGTTGGCTTCGGTAAAACAGAAATTGCAGTGCGTGCAGCGTTTAAAGCCGTGCAAGATTCCAAACAGGTGGCTGTTCTGGCGCCGACAACATTGCTTGTTCAACAACATTGGGAAACTTTCTCACAACGGTATGAGGGATTCCCTGTTACTGTGGCAGCAATGAGCCGTTTCCAAAATTCCAAGCAGATTAACGAGACAATTAAAGGCTTGGAAAACGGCACTGTTGACGTGGTAATTGGCACACACAAACTGCTAAATCCTCGTATAAAGTTCAAGGATTTGGGTTTGGTGATTATCGACGAGGAACAGCGTTTTGGTGTTGAGCACAAAGAGACATTAAAAGCGTTGAAAACCAATGTTGATGTGCTGTCTCTGTCTGCTACACCGATTCCTCGCACCTTGGAAATGGCGGTAACTGGTATTCGTGAGATGTCTACACTGGCTACTCCGCCGGAGGATCGTTTGCCGGTGCTGACCTATGTGGGCGCCTATGAGGACGCACAGATTACTGCAGCAATTCGACGCGAATTGATGCGTGGCGGACAAGTGTTTTTTGTTCACAATCGTGTTTCTGATATTTCACGCACGGCTGCACATCTTCAAGAATTGGTGCCTGAAGCAAAGGTTGCTACTGCGCACGGCAAAATGGGGGAGAAGCAGCTTGATCAGATTATCCATGATTTCTGGCGGCGTGATATTAACGTGCTTGTCTGTACAACGATTATCGAAACCGGACTTGATATTTCAAACGCGAATACGTTGATTGTTGACCGGGCTGATCGTTTTGGTCTTAGCCAGCTTCATCAGCTGCGTGGTCGCGTCGGTCGTGGTCGTGAACGCGCTTACGCCTACTTCTTGTATGATCCATCAACACCAATGACCCAGCAGTCTCACGACCGCTTAACAACCATCGCTCAAAACACGTCGCTCGGCTCAGGTTTTGACGTGGCAATGAAAGATCTTGAACTGCGCGGCACTGGCAATCTGCTCGGCGATGAACAGTCCGGACATATTGAAGGTGTCGGCTTTGACCTTTATGTACGCATGGTGTCTGAAGCGGTGGAATCATATAAGGAGCCAGAACGCACCGAACCGGTGGCAGTGACCATTGACCTGCCTGTTGAAGCTTCAATCCCGGTTGATTACATCGATTCCGACAAGCTACGTCTTGAGGCATACCGCAAACTCGCGTCGGCACGCAATGAACACGATCTTGATGATCTGCGCGAAGAACTCACCGACCGCTATGGGGCGCCGCCTATGGAATTCGCAATATTGTTCGCGATCGCTCGGCTGCGCAATAAAGCGCGCGCCTTGGGTATCAGCGACATTATTGTGCAAGGTAATCGTGTCCGTATCGCCAAAATCGAGCCACCCGAGTCTGTGCAAATGCGTATTGCACGTATTTACCGAGGTGTGCAATATCGACCGGTGACCAAAACGTACTTAATACCTACCCCGTTCGCGGGTTCCTTCGGTTCTGATCCGATGAATTCCGACGAGATTGTGGCATGGATTGATCGTTTGCTCGATGATCTGGCCTGGCGGCCAGGTGCCTCTAAATAACAGATTGACGGCAACAGTTACAGACAGTCGCTAGACACTTGTCAAGCTATTGTCCATTCTGTTGGCAAACTGTCGGTACGATTCATGAGTCACAAATCGCAAGTTGCAGGTCATAAATCACGGCTCACAAGTCGCCGAAGAAACTACGTGGCAAACAAGAACTGTAAATCCACCATCTGAATAGTGGTGGCTTTACTGCCTGCTTTATAAACGCAGTGAGTAGTATGGTGTGCCGTGCGGTATTACAGCCGTATACGGTGTAGGCAGGAAGGCAAATTATGACACCTTCAGATAGGTTAATATCCGTTGACCCGTCAACAACAAACGTTGATGCTTCCGCCAAAAGCGCGGTGACTGCCAGCGATACAGGTGCCGCGACTAATACCGCCAATACTGCTAATACCACTGCTACCTCTGCCGCTGCCGTTAGTAGCGCTGCTGGCACAGCTACTGCGACTGCTCCACAGGTAACCACCATAAATGTCAACGCATTAGACACTGCACAAACTGAAGAAGCTGTAGAAAAAGCCGGTGTAAACAAAACCAAGCAAAGCATCAGTGTCACTTTTGTTCTCGCCATGTTTGCCGGTGCCTTCATTGGATTTGGTGCACTGTTCTTCCTGATCATCACCAGCGATCCCAACATGACGTGGGGTCCCAAACGTTTCCTCGGCGGACTGGCCTTCTGCATGGGGCTTATTATGGTGCTATGCTGCGGCGCCGAGCTGTTCACCGGAAACTCATTGATGGTTTCCAATCTTGCAGCACGCCGTATCTCGTTACCGGCTCTCATACGCAACTGGGTTATTGTCTGGCTAGGCAATCTCGTTGGTGCCTTGGGCTTGACGCTGCTGATCGTGTTAGCTGACACCTTGTCTCTTAACGACGGTCTCGTAGGTCAGACAGCAGTATCTACTGCACTTGCCAAAGTCACTCTCGCTCCGGGAACCCTGTTCGTTCGCGGTATTCTATGCAATATTCTGGTCTGTCTTGCAGTACGTATCGGTTTTTCCAGCCGCTCTGTTGTTGACAAAGTTGTAGGTGTTCTGCTGCCAATTTCTGGATTCGTTGCAATGGGGTTCGAACACTGCGTGGCCAATATGTTCTTCTTACCATTGGGTATTGCAGCCAAAGCATTGGGTTATGGTACTGCACTAGACGGCGTGGATGCGCTTACCATCACTGGTGCCGTGTACAACATCAGCATCGCCACACTGGGCAATATCGTTGGCGGCGCAGTTGTTGTGGCACTCGCGTACTGGTATGTCAACAACCACAAGTCGTCACGTCGCCATACTGAGCAGAACTAATGCCTTGCAATGACCAACAATTGGTAATTGGTAATCGATAGCTGATAGCTGGTGCCAACAATCGGTAATCGACAACTGACAATCGACCTGCAATGAATAAACTGATACAGGGTGTATTCAGCGCTGGAAGACAATGCGAACAGATGAACAAAGCGGTTAATAACAAAGAGGTAAATATAATGACGAGTCACACACAGAGCTGTGCACATACCTGCAATGCTGACACTATCGGCGAGCAGAACAACAGCAGTACGCCACACTCACAGTCTGGTAATGCTGCTGCACCGTCACAAGATTTACCGTTAACAAGAGGCGTTTTAACAATTCGCCGCGCTTGCACAAAAGATATTCCGCAGATCAACATTCTTCTACACCAGGTACTTAATGTTCACCATGACGGGCGTCCAGATTTGTTTAAAGCCCACGCCACCAAATACACCAACGAACAGCTTGTCCGTATTATTGCCGATGATTCCACGCCGATTTTCGTGGCTGTTGACGAGGGTGCTGGATCAATTGCTGACGCTGATACGTCTACCGACCGCCTGCTCGGCTATGCATTTTGCATGTTCCAACAGCATCGTAATGACAACATTCTTACCGATATTCGCACGCTGTATATTGACGATTTGTGTGTAGACGAGGCACAGCGCGGACGTCATGTGGGAACTTCTTTGTACCATCATGTGCTCGATTTTGCACGTGAATCCGGTTGTTACAACGTCACGCTCAATGTCTGGGCGTGCAACGAATCAGCCAAAGGATTTTACGAACATTGCGGTTTGA
>CAYQJZ010000009.1:0-5624 GCA_964417995.1 uncultured Bifidobacterium sp. | reverse complement strand
TCAGTGTTCAGTGCTCAATGGTGTGGAGTGCATCTTTGTACAAATTTCACCGGGTTGAACAATATATGGCAAATATAGGCAACATGTTCTCAGTCAAACGTGGTTCTCATTACAATCCCTGACTCGTACTATCACAAAATTGAATGTGTCTCAGAGAACATGTCACTCTGTTCGAATGCGCTGCGTAACGCGATTACGCCAAAACGCATGATGCGTTTCACGTAACATTCCTGTAATACAAGACACTGCGTATTGACATGACTAAAAACGCAAGGCCATACGTTAGGTCTTCATGACAATAGAGGAGTTCAATTCGTGAGCCAATCTGATATTAGTGCGGGCATTGAAGAAGCCAAACGACCCGTTGCTAAGCAACTTATTGTGGTGGTTGTCGCTTTATCTATTCTGACGTTTTTGGGAACACTATCTGAAACGTCATTAAATATCGCTTATTCAGTGTTGATGGAGGAATTCTCAATCTCTGCTTCTGTAGTGCAATGGCTGACCACCGGCTATTTGCTGCTGCTGTCTGTGGCTATTCCCACGTCGACATATTTAGTACGCCGTTTTCCTACTAAAGGTCTTTTTGTTACGTCCCTTGTTATTTTCACCGCCGGCACTGTGCTGGGGGCTGTGGCGATAAATTTCCCGATGTTGCTGGCTGCACGTTTGATCATGGCCTTGGGTACCGGTATCTCGTTGCCATTGTTGACGAATATTATTCTTGAAAAAGCACCGCTGGAACAGCGTGGTATGCTGCTCGGCCTTGTCAGCCTTGTAACATGCGCTGCTCCCGCTGTAGGCCCAGTATTCGGCGGTATTGTGATGGAATACCTCAACTGGCATTGGATTTTCTACATTATGCTGCCATTCCTTGTTCTCTCATTTGTTATGGGCAGTGTTACGGTGCCAGATATTCGCAAGGGTGAGAAAGCTTACATCAGTATTCCGTCACTGCTTCTGGTGGCTATTGGGTTGGCAGCACTGATTATTGCAGTGAGCTTCTTCAGTGATTGGAACGGTGACTGGCGCGTGTGGGGCACCCTGCTGGCATGTGTAGCGGCTTTGGCTGTGTTTGCTGTGATGCAGGTGCGTATTGAACATCCGCTGATCAACATTCATGCGTTCACTTATCCGGGATTTACTCTTGGTATTTTCATTTTGATGATGAGCAACGCTGGTGTACTCGGTCTGAACTTTATGCTGCCAATCCTGATGCAGCGTGGTTTTGATCTGTCGAGTATGAACGCCTCGCTGGTACTGCTGCCCGGTGCCGTGGTTGGTGCTGTTGCGGCTCCGTTGATTGGCAGCGCGTTAAAGCAACACTACCCACCAAAATTCATTCTTTTTGGTTTTATTTGTGTCGCTCTGCTTGATTTAGTGTTCATTTTTGGTGCAAACCAGGTCTGGATCATCGCCGTGGTGTACGCACTGTACATGGGTTTTTCTGGATTTGTGCTGGTACCGGACCAGACACATGCGTTAAATCAGCTGCCCGCACGTTTGAACGCTGACGGTTCGGCTATTTTGAACACTTTCCAGCAGATGGCTGGCGCAATTGGAACCGCTGTAGCCAGTACGCTGATTGCTGAATACAGCGCATCGGCGTTAAACGAAGGACTCAGCCAAGAGACGGCTTATCTTCAGGCCTTCCCTGAGTCCATGAGGGTTTTCTTGGGTGCAGCGATTATTGGTCTTCTATTGGCTGTCGCTATGGCCAAGTTCTCAACACGTCGCCCACCAGAAATGATCGAGGTGTGAAGCACCGCCTGTATGTAAGCGCATGGAACACATCTTCGCGGCGTGCAGTTAGAGGGTTGCACGCCAACCATGCTTGTAAGTGCACGGAATACATAGACGGTATCGCTGACAACTATGCTCACCAATGTCGTGTGATCGCTCACACGGCATTGGTGTTTAACCTTTGGAGAACGTCCATCAAGCACACTATTCTTAAGAAGCGTTATCACAACATCACAACCCAACATGAAGGAGTAGTTGTGGCAATTATTGAAAGCGTTTACGCGCGCGAAATCCTTGACTCCCGTGGCAACCCGACTGTTGAGGTCGTACTGGATACAGAGGACGGCGCTCAGGGCTTGGGTCTGGTTCCTTCTGGCGCATCCACCGGTGAAGCTGAGGCTTGGGAGCGTCGCGATGGTGACAAGTCTCGCTACATGGGCAAGGGCACACTCGACGCTGTTAAGGCTGTGAACGAGGAGATCGCCCCGAAGATCATCGGTATGGACGCTGCTGACCAGCGCGCTCTTGATGAGGTCATGATCGAGCTCGACGGTACCCCGAACAAGGGTCGTCTCGGCGCCAATGCTATCCTCGGCGTTTCGCTCGCTGCTATCTACGCGTCGGCTGAATCTGCAGGCATGCCGCTGTACCGTTACCTCGGTGGTACCAACGGCCACATCCTGCCGGTGCCGAACATGAACATCATGAACGGCGGCGCTCACGCTGACTTCGCCACCGACATCCAGGAGTACATGATCTCTCCGTACGGTTTCAAGACCTACAGCGAAGCTCTGCGCGCCGGTGTTGAGGTTTATCACACGCTGAAGAACGTCCTGAAGAAGCAGGGGCTGGCTACCGGTCTCGGCGATGAAGGCGGCTTCGCTCCGAAGATGAAGTCCAACGAGGACTCCATCAAGTTCATTATGGACGCTATCTCTGCGGCTGGCTATGAGCCAGGCAAGCAGATCGGTATCTCTCTTGACGTGGCTTCCTCCGAGTTCTACAACAAGGAGAGCGGCAAGTATCACTTCGACGGCGAAGACCGCGAGTCTGCTTACATGCTTGATTTCTACGAGAAGCTCGTCGACGAGTATCCAATCGTATCCATCGAGGATCCGTTCCAGGAAGAAGGCTGGGAGGATTGGGCAGCCATTACTGCTCGTCTCGGTGATCGTCTGCAGTTCGTCGGCGACGATCTGCTCGTAACCAACCCGGCTCGTCTGGCCAAGGGCATTGAGCTCGGCGCTGCCAACTCGCTGCTCGTCAAGCTCAACCAGATCGGTACCGTTACCGAAACTCTCGACGCTATTGAGCTGGCTACCAAGAACGGCTTCACCTCCATGGTGTCGCACCGTTCCGGTGAGACTCCGGACACCACGATTTCTGACCTGGCTGTTGCTAAGAACACTGGCCAGATCAAGACCGGCGCTCCGGCTCGTGGTGAGCGTATTGCTAAGTACAACCGCCTGCTTGAGATCGAAGAAGAGCTGGGCTCCACCGCTGAATACGCTGGCTACAGCGCTTTCAAGGCCTGCAAGAAGTACATGTGATCTCTTGGATCGTTGTTAAAACGGTCTATGTGAGATTTTCGTAGTCCTTCTCTGCCCGTCGCGTTCGCACGTCGAATGCGGCGGGTATTTTCGTGACTATGAGCAGGTCGAGTCAGGCACGGGCATCCCAAAAACGCCAAACAAGAAAAAGCAACGCAGGACCGATCTCTTTTTTCGTATCGTTATTCATCGTGGCCTTAGGCACTATTCAACTGGTGTCAACATTCCATACGTATGCACTGAATCTTGCTGAACTCAACAGTCTCAAACGCGAGCAGGCAGCGCTGGAAGAAGAAATGGAAGATCTCGAAAATGAGATCGCACGATGGGATGATGAAGCATATGTAACAGCACAGGCTCGCGAACGTTTGGGATTTGTATTCCCTGGTGAGCAGGCAATCAAGGTGGAAAATGCTGATGCTGTTACAGGAGATAGCGACTCTGGCGATGATGACGATGATGATTCCAGCAGTCAGACATTGCCATGGTATGAAGAACTGGAATACTCTTTTGAACAAGCCGATCAAAGCAGTTCATCAGACAGCACTGACAGCGACAGTAACGCGAGCACAGGAGACAGCGAGTGAGTGATAACAACCCCACTCAGAATATTGATATGACACAACTTATCGATCAACTCTTGAGAGAGCCTGCCACTGAACACGATATTGCCCTGGTTGAGCGCCAGCTTGGGCGCTATCCGCGCGGCATGGTTGCTGTAGGAGCACACTGCGTTTGCAGCAGACCATTAGCTGTGATTACTCGACCGTTGTTGCCGGGAGGTATTCCTTTCCCAACAACCTGTTATCTGACAAGTCCTGAAGCGGTGAAGGCTGCCTCCCATGCGGAAGCTGCTGGCGTGATGGCTCAGTACACCGAGCGTTTAGCAAACGACGAACAGTTGCGCGAAGCATACGCTCATGCGCATGAACAGTACTTGGCCTTCCGCCATGAACTTGCTGTTCGCCTTGGTGATGATGAGACACATATTGAAGGTATTAGCGCCGGTGGTATGCCAGTTCGTGTGAAATGCTTACATGCGTTGCTGGCGCAAACGTTAGTGATGGGCAGTGGTATCAATCCAATTGGTGATCTTATTGCAGAGCATATTCGAGATGAATTTAGTCCAACTGTGTGCCGTTGCTCTGTCGATGCTGACTGATCATTGACAATTTAAGGACGACGATTCTGTAATAACGAGGAGAGAGACGAATGTCATCCGTTACTGTTGCTGGCATCGACTGTGGCACGAATTCAATTCGGCTCAAAGTTGCCCGCGTTGATGAACATGGTATGCATGAGGTTGTGCCTCGCATGCTGCGTGTGATCCGGCTTGGGCAAGATGTAGACAAAACCCATCGCTTTGCTGACGAGGCCTTGGAACGTGCGCGTGCTGCAGCTTGCGAATTTGCTGACGTTTTGGCTGAACACCCAGTTGATGGTATTCGTTTTGTTGCCACATCTGCCACACGTGATGCACAGAATCGCGAAGAATTTGAGCAGATGATTCAGTCAATTCTCGGTGTTGTTCCCGAGGTTATTCCTGGTACAGAAGAAGCTGATTTAAGCTTCTTGGGAGCAACTAGTGTGGTAGAACGCGATCTTGAAGCGCCATATGTGGTAATCGATTTGGGTGGCGGTTCTACAGAACTGGTACTGGGTGGTGACGGTGTAACAACACCAGTAACTGAAGTACAGGCTGCATTTTCGATGAATATTGGTTCGGTTCGCATGACGGAGCGTCACCTGCTGACGGATCCTCCGACCGACAGTGAAATTGAAGCAGCAATAGTTGATATTGATGCGCATATTGATGAGGCTTTCCGCGTTGTTCCTGCAGGTAAAGCACGCACCATTATTGGTGTATCTGGCACGGTAACAACAATGACTGCATTAACGATGGGATTGACGGAGTACAACCATCGTGTGGTTGATGGCGTGCGCGTATCTTTACCTGACGCATATGCCATTAACGACAAATTTTTGCGTATGACTCGTGAGGAACGGCGCAACTACAAAACCATCCACCCCGGGCGTATTGATGTTGTCGGAGGTGGAGCGTTGGTATGGAGTCGCGTTCTGGCGCGTATCAGCAAGGCAGCAGAGCGCGATCACGGCACACCAATTGACTCTTTCGTTGCCAGCGAGCACGGTTTGCTTGATGGAATTATTCTCGATTACGGGTGTCGACTTCTTTCTGGGCACTGACCGTGGCATAATATCGTCTGGTTGTGTATGCAGCCAAGCCACGCCCCCGTGGCGGAATGGTAGACGCAGCTGACTTAAAATCAGCCGCTTAGTGCGTGCGGGTTCGAGTCCCGCCGGGGGCAC
>CAYQJZ010000008.1:30764-52124 GCA_964417995.1 uncultured Bifidobacterium sp. | reverse complement strand
CGGTTTTGGTTAATAACTCGATAATTATTGGGTTGGTAGATAACAACGAGCAGAACTGAACAACATGCAGTGGCTGTTTGGTGTTTAGCTGCGCGTCGAATGAAACAGTGTCGTCCGTATACCGGTGATATGATGAACCGCGATGTACGGCGATGATCCGTTATCAGCGGGGAGCCATCGGAAGAACAGCTGCAATGCTTAGTAGAACCGACGGGATCGGCCCGACACAGCCGAACGTCGAGCGGTTGCATTCGCTGAATCGACGCTGCGTATCAATGTCCATATCGATACGCTGTTCGATTCACATGAGTGCGGCAAGCGAGGTGGTACCGCGGTGACTGTCGTGGCGCAGTGAGGGACAGCTCGGTTTTGAGCAAAGGGCGTCCAACTGTGTTATGGTCATCGTCCTCGTAACGGCAGAAGAAGAAGCATAGACCTGCGCGAGGAGATGAACGGTGAGCGAAACCACCCATTCCCATGTGTACCCCAAGGCTGCGGTTGGTGAGCAGAGCGAGAACGTCGCTCCGAACCCAAACTTTCCGCAACTGGAGGAAACTGTCCTGGATTATTGGGATAAGAACGACACTTTCCAGAAATCTATTGACCGCCGCCCCAGCGGAGACCACAGCCAGAACGAATTCGTATTCTTTGATGGCCCACCGTTCGCCAACGGTTTGCCGCACTACGGCCATTTACTCACTGGTTATGCCAAGGATGTTATTCCGCGTTATCAGACGATGAAAGGCCGTAAGGTCAATCGCGTATTCGGTTGGGATACGCATGGTCTGCCTGCTGAGCTGGAAGCGCAGAAAGAACTCGGCATTGAATCGGTTGATCAAATCGAACAGATGGGTATTGCTGAGTTCAATGACGCCTGCCGCACCAGTGTACTCAAATATACGAACGAATGGAAAGATTACGTTCACCGTCAGGCTCGCTGGGTTGATTTTGAACACGGCTATAAAACACTGAATGTTCCTTACATGGAATCAGTGATGTGGGCGTTCAAACAGCTGTACGATAAAGGCCTGGCATATCAGGGCTACCGTGTACTGCCGTACTGTCCGAAGGACCAGACGCCACTGAGTGCGCACGAGCTGCGTATGGACGCCGACGTATATCAGGACCGTCAAGACACCACCGTATCGGTGGCTGTCAAACTACGTGACGAGGAAGACGCCTATGCGGTGTTCTGGACGACAACACCATGGACCGTTCCAACTAACTTTGCCATCGTTGTTGGCGCTGATATCGATTACGTTGAAGTGCGCCCTGTTGAAGGCAAGTTTGCAGGCAAGAAGTTCTACTTTGCTAAAGATTTGCTCAGTTCCTACACCAAGGAACTTGGTGACGACTACGAGGTTCTACGCGAACTCAAGGGATCGGACATGGTTGGCTGGCGTTATTGGCCAGTGTTCCCGTATTTTGCTGGTGATAGTGCTACCGCTGAGAGCGGCACACCTGGACCAAACGCCTACCAGATCTTTACCGCCGACTACGTTGACACCGCCGAAGGTACTGGCTTAGTACATCAAGCCCCTTACGGTGAAGATGATATGAACACGCTGAACGCTCACAGCATCAAGTCTGTGGACGTCCTCGACGCAGGTTGCCGATTCACATCACTGTGCCCTGAGTACGAGGGTATGGACGTGTTTGAAGCAAACCTGCCAATTCTGCGCAATTTACGTGCTGGTGATGGTCCGCTTGCAGCCGTTCCTGAAGAACATCGCGCAATTCTTTTCCAAGAGAAAAGTTACGTACACTCTTATCCACACTGCTGGCGTTGTGCGACCCCACTGATCTACAAGCCGGTTTCCTCCTGGTTTGTGTCGGTAACAAAGATCAAGGATCGTCTGCTCGAACACAACCAGGAAATCAACTGGATCCCCGGCAACGTCAAGGATGGTCAGTTCGGTAAGTGGCTGGAAAATGCGCGCGACTGGTCAATCTCCCGCAACCGTTTCTGGGGTTCACCAATTCCAGTGTGGGTATCTGACGATCCGAAGTATCCGCGCGTGGACGTATACGGTTCACTCGAAGAGCTCAAGGCAGATTTTGGCGACTATCCGCGCGATGATAACGGTGAAATCAATATGCACCGTCCGTACATCGACCGGCTGACGCGTCCGAACCCAGACGATCCAACTGGCAAATCTACAATGCACCGCATCACCGATGTGCTTGACTGCTGGTTTGAATCCGGTTCGATGCCGTTCGCTCAATTCCACTATCCGTTCGAAAACAAGGAATACTTCGAACAGCACTTCCCAGGCGACTACATCGTCGAATACATTGGTCAGACTCGCGGATGGTTCTACACGCTACACATTATGGCGTCCGCACTATTCGATAAGCCTGCCTTCAAGAACGTGATCTGCCACGGTATTGTGCTTGGCTCCGACGGCTTGAAGATGTCGAAACATCTGCGCAACTACCCGGATGTGAACGGCGTGTTCGACCAGTACGGGTCTGACGCGATGCGCTGGTTCCTGATGAGCTCGCCAATTCTGCGCGGTGGCAATCTCATTGTTACGTCTGAAGGTATCCGTGACACAGTGCGTCAGGTGATGTTGCCAGTGTGGAGTTCGTACTACTTCTTCACGCTGTATGCAAATGCTGCCAACCATGGTGCCGGTTATGACGCTCGCATGATTCGCTCGGATGAGGTGGCTGGTCTACCAGAAATGGACCGCTACCTGCTAGCACGTACTGGTCGACTGGTTGAAGCTGCTGGCAAAGCATTGGACGAGTTCTCCATCTCCGACGCATGCGACGCTGTTTCCGACTATATCGACGTGCTCACCAACTGGTACATCCGCAACACGCGAGATCGCTTCTGGAACGAGAATGAGAACGCATTCAACACGCTGTACACAGCTCTGGAAACGTTTATGCGCATTATCGCCCCGCTCGCCCCAATGGAAGCTGAAGCTGTTTGGCGTGGCCTGACCGGTGGGGAATCCGTGCATTTAACTGACTGGCCTGCTTTAAAGGATACAGAAACCGACACAGCTACCGAGTTGGGTAAGGTACTCGCTGACGATCCAGCGCTTGTTGACGCTATGGAAAAAGTGCGCGAGGTTGTGTCTTCAGCGTTGTCACTGCGCAAGTCTGAGCAGATTCGTGTCCGCCAGCCACTTGCACGACTGACTGTTGTCACGCAGAAACCTGAGGCAGTGCGCGCTTACGAGAATATTCTCACCGGTGAGCTCAACGTTAAGAATGTGGAATTGTGCACACTTGACGAGGCTGGTGAACATGGTTTGCGCATTGTCAATGAGTTGCGCGTCAACGCACGCGTGGCCGGCAAGCGTCTGCGCAAAGACGTTCAGGCTGCTATCAAGGCGTCCAAGTCCGGTGCTTGGCATGTGAACGGGGCTGGTATACCCGTATGCGAAACCGCAAATGGTGATATTGCACTCGAAGAAAGCGAATATGAGCTGATCAACCGTATTGAGCAAACCAACTCTGCTGACGGCGAGGGCATTGTTTCTGCAGCGCTGACAAGCGGCGGCTTCGTGATTCTCGACATCACGCTTGACGATGATCTGCTCGCCGAAGGCTACGCACGTGATGCGATCCGTAGTGTGCAAGATGCTCGTAAAGAGGCCGGACTAGACATCTCCGATCGCATCGCGCTCACGCTCACGGTACCGTCTGCCGATGCGCCGAAGGTTGAACAGTTCCGCGAGCTGATTGCTGGAGAAACACTCGCCACCACAATGGAGATTGTTTCAAGCAGTGATGTCACCGAGCTTGGTATCGAGGTTGTTAAAGCCTGAAAGAAGCAACAGCAGTAGTAACAATGTCTGCAACAAAAGCGCTTAGCGTATTAGCAACAGTAATCACGCTCTGTTAGCGCAGTTAAACGTTGTAATTACTGAGTGCTGCCGGGAGCCGGGCTTTGTGTAAGGCGGTTATCAGACTGAGTAAGGTCTGGTGACCGCCTTTGCTGTGTTTGCTGTTTTGCGTGTTGTACAAGTCGTCGTGTGAAATCGTTAGTGTGCTGAGCCTGTTGGCATCGGCAATTTAATGACGTGTTGTGAATAGTGCATGTGTTAGACAGACGGGAGCAACTACAGTGAAGCGAATAGTGGCAGGCATTCTTGCACACGTCGATGCAGGAAAAACAACGTTGTCAGAAGCGTTACTGTATCGCACTGGCCATATTCGCAAACTCGGTCGCGTTGACCACGGTGACGCGTTCCTGGACACAGAAGCATTAGAAAAGCAGCGTGGCATTACCATCCACACACACCAGGCGGCAATCCAATTCGACAACATGGAACTGACACTGCTGGATACGCCCGGTCACGTAGACTTCGCTGCTGAAACCGAACGTGTGCTACGCGTTCTTGACTACGCAATTCTGGTAGTTTCTGGCACCGACGGTATACAAGGGCACACCGAAACATTGTGGCGTTTACTCGCACGATACCATGTGCCGACGTTTATTTTCGTTAATAAGATGGATGCTTCCGGTGCTGATCGTGAGCGAATTCTTACTCAACTGCGATACCGTTTTAGTGATGCTGTTCACTGTTTACCGATACTGCATGGAGCAAGCGGTGGCGGCGAGCTATCGACGCAGAACAACCAGGAAAACAACGTTGCTCTCTCGTCTGAAGTTATTGCTGAATCTGAATTAGAAGATATTGCTACACTCAGCGAAATTGCAATGAATGATTACCTTAACACTGGTGCAATCACACTGACGCAAGTACAGCAGATGATTGCTGAACGTGCGCTATTCCCTGTATTTTTCGGGTCAGCTCTCAAACTTGATGGTGTCGACGATCTCATGGCTGGACTGGCCTTATACACGCGCGAACCACAATGGCCAACAACATTCGGCGCTCGCATATACAAGGTTTCGCATGATGCTCAACACAACCGATTGACATGGATGCGAGTTACCGGCGGTACGTTGAAAGCTAAAACTGTGCTCACCAATAAGCGTGACACAACAGGAACAACATCGGCAAAGGCAGAAACAGGAACAGCATTAGTATCAGCGTCACCAACAGTGTCGCCAACTTCGCTGCAAGCAACGTCTGTGCCAACATCAGCGGTATCACAGCCGACTTTATCCGCCGGGAATCTCAACAATTCCACCGACATATGGCAAGAGAAAGCCGACCAAGTACGCGTTTATAACGGTGCAAAATTTGAGATCGCCACACACGTGCCAGCTGGTGCAATTTGTGCTGTAACAGGGTTAACCCACACCTTTCCGGGTGAAGGACTCGGCATCGAATCTGATGCGGAATTGCCAACCATTCAGCCCGTGCTCACCTACACAGTGCTGCCTGCTGATGCTAGTCAAATTGTTCACAGTAGTGCTACTGAAAAATCATCTGATGAATATCAAAAGTTGACAGCCTCAAACCAGTCAAATTCACAAAAATCGGTACACAGCAGACATTCCAGACAACTACACAGTCGTCAGCACAATCAGCGTTAACGGGCCGGAACGGCAATAATAGTGCCAATAACACTGCCAACAACACTGCTGATACTGCCACGTCGTTATCTGATAAACGAAACCACCAAAAAGACAATAAGAATTCTGCTCCCGACACAGATTCATCTTCAGTACGTTGGGCAACACCCGCATTTGATGATGTAACTTTGCACAAAGTCATCGCTGCGTTGCGAGAACTTGAAGACGAAGATCCGCTATTACATGTGGTGTGGCAGGAACGATTACATGAGCTGCATGTACAACTGATGGGTGCTGTACAGCTGGAAATTATTCAACAAACATTGCATGAACGGTTTGGTCTTGATGTGTCATTCAGCCCGGGTGGAATCCTGTATCGAGAGACAATTACAGCGCCGATTGAAGGCATCGGACATTTTGAACCGCTGCGACATTATGCTGAAGTGCATATTCGATTGGAACCGGGGGAGTTGGGCAGTGGTGTGCAGGTTGCCTCTGCTGTGAACGAGGATGTGCTGGATCGTAACTGGCAACGATTAATCATCACACATCTTCGAGAGAAAGAGCACGTAGGCGTGCTTATTGGTGCGCCATTGACTGATGTGAAACTGACTTTGGTTGCCGGTCGCGCGCATCTTAAACACACTGAAGGCGGTGACTTCCGCCAGGCAACGTATCGTGCAATTCGTCAGGGTTTGATGGAGGCTCGTGCTGGTGCTGTAGGACGGCCAGACAGTTCGTTGTTGGACGTTGACACTATTCATGCAGCAATGGAACACGATACCGGTAATTGCCGAGTGCTTGAACCGTGGTATCAGTTCCGCCTCGAAGTTCCTCAAGAGTTAATCGGTCGCGCAATGGCTGATATTCAACGTATGGGTGGCGCCTTTTCTATGGACTCGAATTCTGCGAATACAGGGGAGTATAGGGGAGAAGCATGGGTTTCCAATGCCAACGAAAGCGATACTTCATACGGCAATACCAACAGTTTTGGTGGTACTGACAGCACTGTGGTATTAACGGGCGAATGTCCAGTTTCTGAAATGCGTGATTACGCAATGGATGTTAACGCTTATACACATGGGCGCGGTCATCTCAGTTGTTTGTTCGCAGGGTATCGACCCTGTCATAACGAAGCGCAAGTTATTGCTGCGGCCCGTTACAATCCTGAATCTGATACGGATAATACCCCCGACTCAATATTTTGCGCACACGGTGCCGGCTATCCGGTTAAGTGGTACAAAGTTCCTGATTTCGCCCACCTGGATTATGTGTGGAGTTCAACGGCTAATCATGCCGAGTAATTATCAGAAGCTGCTGTAAACCATCAAGTCGCAAACGCATTTACGGCCACACCGCAAGTGGAGATGAGCAGAGCAGAGAACACCAGAAAAGCAAACTACTCAGTCTCAGTGAGTGCCTTGTCGCCAATATCGTGACGGTAGAACATGCCGGTAGTATCGAGCGTGTCAATAATCGCATACACCTTGCTTTGCGCAGCTTTGATGCTGTCGGCAGTGGCTTCTACAAGCAGTACGCGTCCGGAAGAAGCGACCAGATTATCGTTGTCGTCAGTGCTCACGCCGGCATAGTAGACGTGGCTGTCGTTGTCTACTGGAATGTCGGGCACAGCTGCACCCTTGATAACGTTGTCGGGGTATCCGTCAGAGGCGAGGACAACGCCAAGTGTGGCGCTCTGTTCATCCCATGTAAATTCAGGGGTGTCTCCGTTAAGAATGGCGTTGACTCCTGCTCCAAGGTCGCTGGTGAGCTTAGGCAACACTACTTCAGTTTCAGGGTCGCCAAAACGGGCATTGAATTCAATAACTTTCGGTCCATCAGCGGTGGCGATCAGCCCGGCATAAAGAATGCCTGTAAAAGGTGTGCCGTCGGCAACCATTGCTTCTACCGTGGGGCGGATAATTGTATCGATGGCAGTGTCAACTACATCCTGGCTGATCTGTGGCACCGGGCTGTAAGCGCCCATACCACCGGTATTCGGGCCTTTATCGCCGTCATAAGCGCGCTTGTGATCCTGTGAGATTGGCATTGGCCAGAAGTCAGTGCCGTTAACAAAGCTCATTAAAGAGAACTCTTGACCTTCCAGATAGTCCTCGATAACAACCTTGGCTCCGGCATCGCCGAAACGGTGATCAACAAAAATATCTTCCAGCGCATTAATGGCTGTGTCCTCATCCATGGCAACAGTGACACCTTTGCCAGCAGCAAGACCATCTGCCTTAATAACAATCGGAGCACCGTGAAGACGCACATAAGCAACAGCAGGGTCTAATTCATCGAATGTGCAGTATTCGGCGGTGGGGATGTGGTAGCGGGCCATAAGCTTCTTGGCAAAGTTTTTTGACCCTTCGATTTGTGCGGCGGCTTTGCTGGGGCCGAATGCTTTGATTCCAGCGTCTGCAAACGCATCAACAATACCGTCGATTAGCGGTACCTCAGGGCCAACAAACACCCAGTCATACTCGTTATTCTTCACAAATTCGATTAACGCTGCCTGATTCGACGGGCTGATATGCGTCGTGCGAATGCCGTCGAGCTCCATACCAGGATTGCCAGGAGCAACAGTAACTTCACTCACGCTGTCGCCACGCAGCAGTGTGTGGGCGATGGTATGTTCACGGGCGCCCGAACCGATAACCAAAACCTTCATTGACTTTCCTCCTTGGAATGGAGCTTTCTCCCAGTCGGGAGCCGTGTTGTGTATGACCCGCTGGTGGCAGGCTATGAGGGATTACAGGATTACAGGGTAGGCTCACACCATCTGGATGCCGCTATTAGCATCGGCAACTACGCTGCCAACACGATAAGCGGGTTCGTCAGCAGCGGCAAGCAGTGATATCGCTTCGTCAGCGCGGTCTGCGTCAACAGCAAGTACCATGCCCAAGCCCATGTTGAAAATGTTGAACATTTCAGCGTGGTCAACGCCGCCAGCTTTTTCAATCACATCGAAAATTGGCGGCACTGGCCACGTGCCAGTATTGATACGTGCAGCCAAACCGTCGGGCAACATGCGAGGAATATTCTCAATGAACCCACCACCGGTGATATGTGCCACGCCTTTAACAACACCTGCGTTGAACAACGGCTTAAGAGCTTTGACATAAACACGCGTCGGCGTAAGCAGCACATCGCCAAGCGTATGCCCGTCCAACTCGTCTAACGTGGTATCCACTGTGTAACCGGCTTGTTCAAACAACGCTTTACGTATAAGTGAGAACCCATTGGAATGCACTCCTGAAGACGGCAATCCAATCAGTACATCGCCTTCTGTGATACCTGAACCGTCAACAATGGCTGAGCGTTCTACCACGCCAACAGTGAAACCAGCCAGATCGTATTCATCCTCGTCATACATGCCGGGCATTTCGGCAGTTTCTCCGCCAATTAAAGCCGCATTTGCTTGAATACAGCCGTCAGCGACACCAGATACTACACGCTCGAGCACGGCCGGGTCGTTCTTACCACAAGCAATGTAGTCAAGGAAGAACAATGGTTGTGCACCTTGGGCGGCAATATCGTTAACGCACATGGCTACACAGTCCACGCCGATCGTGTCGTGGCGGCCCACCATTTTGGCAACGACAAGCTTGGTGCCAACGCCATCAGTACCCGATACCAGTACCGGTTCTTTGTAACCGAGCGAAGCGAGATCAAACAGGCCACCAAACCCGCCGATACCGCCTACCACTCCCGGTCGCTTGGTGCGTGCAACATGCGAGGTGATGCGATGGACGACCTCGTAGCCAGCTTCGACGCTGACTCCTGCACTCTCATAGGCTGTAGACATGGCGTGCCTTTCTGTATTTCGATAGTGGTAGCGACCTGGGTTTTTTAATTCTGGGGTTTGTTCTGTTTGCGTGTGTTACTTGCAATAGCAAAAGGGTGATTTTTCAGGGTGTGGCAGCTAGCTGATAACTGGTGAACACAGCTGATAACCAGCGAACAACTACTGCTACTTCTTAGGAGGCCACTCACCTGGACTGAATCCTTTCTGACAAGAGAATTCGTTGCCTTCGTAATCACTGTTGTCAAGCGCGAACTTGGGAAGTCGTACACGATCCTCCGGAGTGAGCGAGGCAAGGAACTCCTGTTCGTAGTCACCCAGTGCGGTTGGGTAATCGCCATTGAAATAAGCCACACACAAGCCGCCATATGGCGCATCCGCATTCAAACCAATCGAATCGATCAGTCCTTCTAAGCTAAGGAAGGCCAATGAATCAGCGTCAATATACTCGCGAATTTCTTCTACCGTTTTTTTAGCGGCAATAAGTTCTTTGGTGGTGGAGATATCAATACCGTAGAAACACGGGTATTTCAGTGGCGGCGATGAAATACGCATATGTACTTCACTGGCGCCTGCCTCGCGTAAAAGCTGTACCAAACGACGCGAGGTAGTGCCGCGTACGATCGAATCGTCAACAACAATAACGCGCTTGTCTTTAACAACGCCGCGCACCGCAGCAAGCTTCATACGTACACCCTGCTCGCGCAACTCCTGTGTTGGCTGAATAAACGTGCGAGCTACATACTGGTTTTTAATCAAGCCCATTTCGTTTGGCAGTCGCGCAGCCTCTGAATAACCAGACGCAGCTGAGAGCGACGAGTTCGGTACAGCAATCACCATATCGGCATCGGCTGGCGACTCCTGAGCAAGACGCGCACCCATGCGCTTACGCGCTGAATGAACGTTAACGCCATAGATATTCGAATCCGGGCGAGCAAAGTAAATGAATTCCATCGAACAAATCGCCAACTGGGTTTGATCGGTGTACGTGGTAATCCGGTAACCGTTATCGTCAACAATAACGATTTCACCAGGACGAATATCACGAATAAGTTCAGCGCCAACAATATCCAGTGCGCAAGTTTCGGAAGCAAGTACGTAAGCGCCATTGGTCATACGGCCGAGGGAGAGCGGGCGGAAACCGTTGCGGTCAAGCGCGCCGATCATCGCGTCTTTGGTCATCAGCAGGTAAGCAAAACCACCGTGCACAGTGTTTAGCGCTTCAACGAGCTTATCCATAAACGTTGGCTGTTCAGAACGACGAATGAGATGCATCAGCACCTCAGTGTCAGAATTTGAACGGAAAATTGCGCCCTGAGATTCGAGTTCGCGGCGCAATGTCAAGCTATTGGTGAGGTTACCGTTATGGGCGAGTGCCATATCTCCGCCTTCGCTGAAGCGGAAGATAAACGGTTGAATATTATCGGTGGAGCCAGATCCGGCGGTGGCGTAACGCACATGGCCGATGGCTCGGTCGCCTTTGAGACGCTGGATCTCATTTTCGTCAGAAAAAACCTGTGTAAGCAGGCCCAGGCCGCGGTGTCCGATGAGATGACCGTGGTCGTTTGAAACGATGCCGGCACCTTCCTGACCGCGATGTTGTAGAGCGTGCAGGCCGAAGTAGGTAAGTCGAGCTGCGTCAGGGTGCCCCCAGACGCCAAAAATGCCGCATTCTTCGTGAATGTCTTCAAGTTCGGCAGACAAGCTTGATGCCTCCTTGCTGGCGTGAAGCATTACACGTTTACGATAGCAATCAAGGGCTACATTCCGGGTGTTGCCAGTGGCTGCTTATTACACAATGCGGACAGATAACAAAAGATAACAAATACAGTGTTTGCGCTTGTGGTTGATAACAGTATGCAGCCACTAGTAACACTCGCGTTATTGAGTTATGGGCACTGCTGAAAGTAGTGCAAATTATGAGCGCAATATCAAACCCCAATAAACCCCACATCTTAACCTTTGAGTCACAACACTCCATTCGTACATGTGTTCGAATGAGGTGTTATGCTATTCGATACACGTTGTCAGGCTATTCGAATGTTCGGCGTGAGGTTAAACAACGGATCCCGTACAGGCGTGATGGCGGGCAATGTCACATCAGTCGGCTGAGTTCGCCCTTGACGCACGTACAGGAGCGATGGTGGGGCAATGTGCTGGTGAGGTGACATAGTAACACTCGGTCGTCGGCGTAGTAGTAGTACATCGGTAGATATGTAACCGTGGCTAAGTGGTGGGGCAATCACGGTGGAGGATACAGGCCGGTGCCGGTTGTGTGTGCCCATGGACGAACAGTGGAACACAGTTGTGGCGGGGTCATGTACCGATGGCAGCAGTGTGCTCCGTGGCTGAACGGTGGAACAAACGGCAAACTTGACAGATAGGAGGCTGAGATGGCGCAACGAGCATGTATCGCAATTGATCTCAAGTCGTTTTATGCCTCCGTTGAATGCGTTGAACGAGGACTCGACCCGCTAAATACACATTTGGTTGTAGCTGACCAGTCTCGCACCGACAAAACAATCTGTTTAGCAGTATCTCCATCATTGAAAAACTACGGTCTTCCTGGCCGATGTCGGTTATTTGAAGCACGGCAGAAACTGCGTATGGTTAACGCTGAACGAGCAGCACAAGCACCCGGACATCGGTTTGTGGGCACATCCACTAACGCCTATGAACTCGCCAACAATCCGGCGTTACAAGCCGATATGGTTATTGCCAAACCTCGCATGTCGCATTACCTTAAACACAGCGCGCATATCTACGAGATATACCTGCGTTATGCTGCCGCTGAAGATATTCACGTGTACTCCGTAGACGAGGTGTTTATTGACGCCACGCGGTATTTACGAGCGCGCGGTATGAGTCCGCATGAGCTGGCAACTGCTATTGTGCGAGACATTTACCAGGAAACCGGGATCACAGCCACTGCAGGCATCGGCACCAACCTGTATCTGTGTAAAGTGGCAATGGATATTGTGGCCAAACATATTCCGGCCGACAAAGACGGTGTGCGCGTAGCTGAATTGGACGAAATGTCATATCGACGATGGTTATGGGGGCATCGTCCACTGACAGATTTTTGGAGAGTTGGACGCGGATATGCCAAAAAACTTGAAGCACATGGGTTAATGACTATGGGAGATATAGCCCGCTGCTCATTAGGCAAGCCGCAAGACTACTACAACGAGGATCTGCTCTATCAGATGTTTGGCGTCAATGCTGAACTTCTCATCGACCACGCATGGGGGTGGGAGCCCTGCACTATTGCCGATATTAAAGCGTACAAACCAGAGGGACGGAGTATCAGTTCCGGTCAAGTGCTCTCACGAGCGACGCCTTATACCGCAGCACGACTGATTACACGAGAAATGGCTGATGCACTCGCTTTAGAACTGGTCAAGCAAAAAATTATTGCCAGCCGTGTCACCCTATCTATCGGTTATGACGCAAGCAGTTTAGCCCCCACCAAAGGCGATGGAGCACTATTAACAGAAACGCAACGTCGCGAACGCGAGACCGCAGCCCAACACTATACTGGTGCAACGTCTATAGACCGATACGGTCGTCGCGTACCCAAACCTGTGAGTGGTTCTCTACCTCTAGGAACATGCACTGATTCATCAACGGTCATCCAGAAAGCACTGGTCAGCCTGTTCGACCGGCTCGTTGAGCCTAATTTGCTAGTACGCAGCATCACTGTAATAGCTGGCGATGTTCGCGATGCAGATGCCGCGCAGACAGAAGACAGCTACGAGCAACCTGACTTATTTACCGATATTGACGTTGACGATGAGCAAAAACACCGTGTGGCGGCCACTGCACAACGTGATCACGAGATGCAACAAACAGTGCTGAACATCAAACGACGATTCGGTAACAATGCGGTTATCAAAGGTATGAACCTTGAAGAAGGAGCCACCGGCATTGCCCGTAACGCTCAGATAGGAGGTCATGCCGCATGATCCATGTTCTATGCAGGAGGCAGTGATGGCGCTGAACCCCACACACCAGTATGACGACATTATTGATCTGCCACATCATCGTTCAACTCGGCATCCGCACATGCCCGTTCACAACCGTGCTGCACAATTTATGCCTTTTGCTGCACTCAGCGGATACGATGCAATTATTGCTGAAACAGCACGAATCACACAAGAACGCATCACCTTAAGCGACGACGAAAAAGACGCTCTAGACAAACGCTTACACAATGTGTTGTTACATAAAAACACTCATCCACAAGTGTCACTCACCGTATTTGAACCCGACAAATACAAATCTGGTGGAGCCTACGTTACCGTTGAAGGCTACATAACGAGAGTAGACAGCGAACGCCGCACCATTGTTATCGACGGCCATACACCGGTGTTAATCGACGACATTATTGCCCTCGACACCCTGTGAACGCAGTACGGTATTGAGAACAAGTAACGTGCTGATAGCACTTTTGGGCTTATAGGCCACACTTTTCTACCAATGCAAATGCGTGTGCTCTGACCGACACAAATAGATAAATAAATCGGCCACAACACACGCATGCATGAACTCAAGACGCAATAAGGCATAAGGCAACAGTATGCGCCGTACTAAGTTCAGGCAGTGAAGTACTCGACTCCAGCTTCAAAAATTGGCTGATAAGTGTCACCAGGCACATTCACATACAAGCCGTTACCAGAACGCTCGGCATGGCCCATCTTGCCAAACACGCGACCGTCAGGACTGGTAATACCTTCAACAGCCAGCAACGATCCGTTCGGGTTAACGTCAAGATTCATCGACGGCATACCGTCCTCACCCACATACTGTGTAGCAATCTGACCGCTAGCCTTCAACTGCGAGATCACCTCATCAGAGGCAACAAACCGCCCCTCGCCATGTGAGATAGCCACCGTATGCACATCACCCACCGAAGTTTTGGACAGCCACGGTGACAGATTCGATGCCACACGTGTACGCACCAAACGGCTCTGGTGACGGCCAATCGTATTAAACGTCAACGTTGGGCATGCGTCGGTCATCGGCACAATATCGCCGTAAGGCACCAAACCCAGCTTAATCAGCGCTTGGAAACCATTACATATACCAAGCATCAAACCATCGCGATTATTCAACAGGTCACGCACCGCGTCAGTAACAGCTGGAGCACGGAAAAACGCCGTGATGAATTTCGCTGAACCATCCGGCTCATCACCACCCGAGAAACCACCAGGAATCATCACGATCTGACTGGAACGAATCGCCTCTACCAGCGCTTGCGTAGATTCCGTAACAGCAGACGGCGTGAGATTATTAACCACCAACGTAGTCACCTCAGCACCAGCACGTTCAAACGCAGCCGCCGAATCATACTCGCAATTATTACCTGGGAAAACAGGAATCACTACACGCGGTTTAGCAACCGGCGCACCCGCATACACCTTCGGCGATGGCGTAGCAAACGACAATGTCTCCACCGGAGTGTGCGCCGTCTTATCATCTGCAGAACTGCGGTACGGGAACACAGACTCAAGTCCAGCTTCCCACACGTTTTGCAATTCGGTAAGATCAACGGTTTCACCGCACGCTTCAAACGTGTATTCCTCAGTGGTCACACCGATCTGCCCAACCTCAACAAGATTCGTCACATTCGGCAGTTTGGCATAATCGTCAAGTTCTACCACGAACGAACCATAAGCCGGGCTGAACAAATCATCCGCAGTAATTGACGGGTCAAGCCGTACACCAATACCATTGCCTACCGTCATCGAGAACAACGTCTGAGCCGTGGCACCATAACCGGGTGTATTGATAGCAACCGCGTCATGGAACTCAGTCAATTGCTCAACCAACGCCATCGCTGCGAGCAGTCCTTCTTTATCAGGGGTGAGACCGTCCTCACGATATCGCGGCGCAATACGTACCACACGATGACCAGCCTTTTTAAATTCTGGGGAAGTGGCACGACGCATATCACCCACTGATACTGCAAAAGAAATCAATGTGGGGGGTACATCAAGATTTTCAAAGCTACCGCTCATCGAATCCTTACCGCCGATCGCGCCCACACCCAGATCAGCTTGCGCCATCAGCGCGCCAAGCACAGAAGCTGTCGGCTGACCCCAACGTTCCGGATCGTCACCAGGCTTGCCAAAATACTCCTGGAAACTCAAGTACGCCTTGCTGTGCTCGAAACCAGCTGCCACCAGCTTGGACAACGATTCAACAACCGCCAGGTACGCACCAGTGAACTGGTTCTTCTCCGAGATATACGGGTTGAAACCCCAAGCCATTGCTGACGCTGTAGTGGTTTCGCCATGAACAGGGAATTTTGCCACCATTGCTGTGCTGGGAGTCAACTGACGACGACCGCCAAACGGCATCAACACCGTAGCCGCACCAATTGTCGAGTCAAAACGTTCAGACAATCCCTTATTCGAAGCAACGTTGATATCAGAAACAAGAGCACGCATACGCTCGGCAAACGTACCTGACATCCACGGCGTCTGGTACGCGTCTCCTTGGCTAACATGCACCGTCATATGCTTAGGTGCACCGTTTGAGTTCAGGAACTTGCGAGACAAGTTCACAATCACGTCGCCATTCCAGTTCATCACCAGACGTTTGGCTTCAGTAACAGTGGCGATAACAGTGGCTTCCAAATTCTCTTCGCGCGCGTAACCGAGGAATTCGTCTACGTCGTCGGCAGCAATATCAACAGCCATACGTTCCTGCGACTCGGAAATCGCCAGTTCCGTGCCATCAAGACCCTCGTACTTCTTTGGTACAGCGTTGAGATCAATCTCAAGACCGTCGGCAATCTCGCCAGTGGCTACAGATACGCCACCCGCACCAAAATCGTTGCAACGCTTAATCAAACGACAAGCATCGCCGCGACGGAACAAACGCTGCAACTTACGTTCAACCGGCGCATTACCCTTCTGCACTTCCGCGCCGCAATCCTCCAGACTCTCTACATTCTGCGACTTAGAAGCACCGGTAGCGCCACCGATACCATCACGTCCGGTACGTCCACCCAATAGAATGATTTTGTCTCCAGCAGCAGGTACTTCACGACGTACATGATCAGCCGGCGTAGCACCCACAACTGCGCCAACCTCCATACGCTTAGCTACATATCCGGGATGATAAATCTCATTAACCTGCCCGGTAGCCAAACCAATCTGATTGCCGTACGACGAATAACCAGAAGCAGCAGTAGTTACCAGTTTGCGCTGCGGAAGCTTACCTTCCAACGTCTCAGACACAGGAACGGTTGGGTCAGCAGCACCCGTTACACGCATCGCCTGATACACGTAAGAACGCCCCGACAGCGGGTCGCGAATACAACCACCAATACACGTAGCTGCACCACCAAACGGCTCAATTTCTGTAGGATGATTATGCGTCTCGTTCTTGAACAAGAACAACCAATCTTGATTTTCGCCGTCCACGTCCACAGTAACCTTCACAGTGCAGGCATTCACTTCGTCGGACTCGTCAAGATTGGTCAGCACACCGTTAGCCTTCAACCATTTTGCACCGATAGTGCCCATATCCATCAATGTGACCGGACGATTGTCACGGCCCAGCTCACGGCGCATCGACAGATAACGGTTGAACGCTTCCTGCACTACAGCATCATCAATATCAACAGAATCCAGCTGGGTTCCGAATGTTGTATGACGGCAATGATCAGACCAATACGTGTCGATAACACGAATCTCAGTAATTGTTGGCTCACGATCCTCACTGCGGAAATACTCCTGGCAGAAACGCGCGTCAGCCAAATCCATCGCTAAACCGCGCTCGTCAATGAATGCCTGCAAACCGGCATCATCCAGTGCAGTGAAATCGTTAAGAACTTCCACCTTGCCTGGCTGTGTAACAGTCATAGCCAGCGTAGTGCGTGGCTCTAACGACGCTTCACGAGCCTCCACCGGGTTAATCACATAATGCTTAATTGCTTCAATATCCGCTTTGCTGAGCGTGCCTGTCAACGCATACACTTTGGCTGAACGCACCGCAGGACGCTCGCCCTGACTGATTAACTGAATACATTCGCTGGCTGATTCAGCACGCTGATCGAACTGTCCGGGCAAGTATTCAACAGCAAACACCGTTGCATTACCCACGTCGGGTAGTTCAGTACTGACGTTATCGACCTGCGGTTCACTGAACACGGTTGGTGTGGCCTGCTCAAATAGTTCTTCGCTAATACCTTCAACGTCGTATCGGTTGATAATACGCACACGGTCGAGGCCATTGATGCCGAGAATCGTCGTGAGCTCGCCGGCGAGTTGCTGCGCTTCGACATCGAATCCCGGTTTCTTTTCCACATAGATGCGATGAACCACGGTTTGTTCCTCCTTGCTGTCGTCTGCGATCCGTCGGCGACGCACAGCCCAGTTATACGAATGGTTTTACGAATAATGTTTGTTACAACGTGCAACGACTGTTGTGGCTACTGCGAATGCCTTGACTGTTGAAAAACCCGCATCCATATCAGATGCGGGTTTACCGTTAGTCGCTATTCAGAGCAGGTCACACCTTCAGCTTCGGCAAGTGCGGTGAGACGAGCGTAAATCTCCTCATAAGCAGGAATAATATTGCCCAAATCACGGCGGAATAAATCTTTATCAAGATGTTCAATACGACCACTGTGATCTTTTAAATCCCATAAACGGCAGGTGTCAGGAGTGATCTCATCAGCTAACAAAATTGTGCCGTCAGCTGTTTTACCCTCTTCGATCTTGAAATCAACAAGACGTACGTCAATTTTCGTAAAAATCTCAGTAAGCGCCTCATTTACAGCGCGCGCTTGACGAGAGATCTCAGCCAATTCATCTTCAGTGGTCAGACCGAGCGCCACAATGCCGTCATCGTTAATAAACGGATCACCCAAATCGTCGGATTTAAGACAAAACTCAAGAATTGGCCGCTTAAGCTCGGTGCCTTCTTCGACACCGTAGCGGCGAGCGAACGATCCTGCAGCTACATTGCGCATAATGATTTCCAACGGATACATATCCATTTTGTGCACAATCTGCTCGGTGTCGGAAATACGGCGTACGAAGTGGCTATCTACACCGCGCGCCTTCAACAGGTCAAAAATCACGGAGGTGATGCGGTTGTTCAAGGCGGCTTTGCCTTCAATCTGAGCTTTTTTCTCACCATTGCCGGCAGTTGCCTGATTCATATATTCAACCCACAGCATTTCTGGGTTGTCAGTCGCATACATTTTCTTAGCTTTACCTTCGTAAAGCTTCTCGAGTTTCTCCATGACCAGCCTTCCAAACCGCAGCAAATTCGCGGCGTATCAAGGGATGAACCTACGTGACTCAGGCTACCAACCGGCGACTACATCCCGACACGAATCATTTACCCCTCACAGCTATCTCTGTGTTATGCCGGTAACACAGAGATATGCAAGGTGTCGGCAACTTGAGCAGCACGCTTACGCGCTTCATCAGCATCGTTGCCAATTGCCAGCGAAACAGCCATACGGCGGTGACCATGCACTTCTGGCTTACCAAAAATCCGCAGATCAGTGCCCGGCTGAGCCAGCGCCTCGGCTGTGTTGGTGAATACTGCCTGCCCGTCTCCTTCAACAACAATCGCATGACTTGCCGCTGTCATACTCTCTGATAATGCCAACGCCACATGGTCTTCGCTAATTGGCATACCCAGAATTGCACGGGCATGCAACGCAAACTCACTTAACCGTTGCGAAGCCATTGTTACCATGCCGGTATCGTGCGGGCGAGGGGAGACCTCATTAAACAGCACCGAACCATCCGTTAACACAAACAACTCCACACCGAACACACCCCAACCGTGTTCCCCAGTCGCCTGTGCCTCAGCAACTAATCCCCCAACAGCTGTACGAGCAAGACGACCAGCCTCCGCTATGACCTCAGGATCAGACACAGCAGGTTGCCATGATTCACGATAGTCGCCATCCTGCTGACGTTGTCCAATTGGCGCGCACGTGACAATACCAGCCGGCGAGCTGACAGTAATCACAGTTAACTCGTAATCCAACGGTGCTAACGCTTCAACAATCACACGCGACACATCGCCGTCACCAGCCGCACGACGTCCGGTTTGTGCCTCTACCCATGCAGCATCAATATTGTCAGTGGTATGTACAACTGACTGCCCGTGTCCAGATGAACTCATTACCGGCTTAACAACACACGGATAACCCACAGCATCAGCACCGGCACGTAGCTCTTCCAAGCTGCCCACACACCGATACGGTGTGGTCGGCAACCCCAACTTCTCATGAGCGAGCACACGCAAACGTTCACGATCCATACAAATCGCTGCAATACCAGCGCTCGGCACCACCTGTACACCATGTGCAGCAGCATCAGTTAACTGCGAAGTGGCAATCGCCTCTACCTCGGGCACAATGATGTCGGGACGGACCTCAGTAATCAATGCATCAAGCGCTTCGGGATCTGCCATATCCAACACACGTGCCTCATGTGCCACCTGCTGTGCCGGGGCACCGGCATACGAGTCAGCAGCGCACACCCACGCACCTAATCGCATCAGCTCAATAACTACTTCCTTACCGAGTTCACCCGAGCCAAGAAACAACACACGTGTCTGCTTATGGCCTAACGGGGTGCCCAGTGGACGGTCAGTAGCGGTTGTGGAATTGTGAGATGCTGTGTTCCGTGTCATAGTCACATTGTGCCATTGACTAAAGAGCAGTGTTGCCACCTTACAGTTATTCAGCAGCATCAGCTATTCGGCATGGTCGGCTATTTAACAGTGTCAGCGTCTCTGCCTATCCAGGCTATTTCAGCAGAGAAATCGTCGCTTACGCCATTGCGCGACTTTAAGCTGCCTATCCAGGCTATCTCGGTAGAGAATGTTATTGACCTATGGTCCACGTTATTTAGCTCACGTTATTGCATCGTCGCGTAGCGGCTCGCAACAGTTTGCAATAGCTATAGCCACAACAATGGTTGTACACAGCGTCACAGCAGTGCAATCAACTCGTCAACCTGATCATCAGTGGTTGACCAGCTAGTGCAAATGCGCATCACCGTATGCGTGTCATCAGCCTTTTCCATGAATCCAAGTCGTACTGACTGTTGTAAGCGCTCAATAGTGGCGTTCTCCATTGTGATGAAAATCTGATTAGTAGGCGTGTCCATCGTCAGCGTATAACCTCGATCAACCAACACCTGACGAATGCGTGCAGCAACATCATTTGCGTGGCGAGCAATAGTCAGATACAAGTCGTCAGTGAACAGCGTGTCAAACTGCATACCAAGCAGCCAACCCTTAGCCAGCAGAGCGCCATGCTGTTTAATCTGTGTAAGGAAATGCTGAGGGGAATTACCACGTGGGAACACCACAGCCTCGCCAAACAATGCCCCCACCTTGGTGCCGCCAATATAGAACACGTCAGTGAGTCGAGCAATGTCTTGCAACGTCACGTCAGTACCCGGAGCTGTCAAACCATAGCCAAGACGCGCCCCGTCAAGGAATAGTGGCATGTTATAGCGGTTACATACCGCGCGCAACGCTTCAAGCTCGCTAAGCGTGTACAGCGTGCCATACTCGGTGGGATGAGAGATGTAAACGGTGCCAGGGAACACCATATGTTCATAGTTGTCGTCTGCGTAGAAAGTTGCGCAATAGTCGGCAAGCTGGTCGGCGTTAATTTTTCCGTTGTGGTGGGGTAGAGACAACACTTTGTGACCGGTGGCCTCAATAGCGCCTGCCTCGTGCACGTTGACATGGCCAGTGTCAGCTGCAACTACGCCTGCCCACGCCGGAGTAATTGCATCAATAACGGTTTGATTAGTTTGCGTACCTCCAACCAGGAACCACACGTCGGCATCTGGCGTACCGCAGGCTTCACGGATTTTGGTTTTGGCAAATTCACAGATGCTATCAGAACCATAACCAGGGTATTGCGTGGTGTTAGTGGTAGAAAGCCGTTCGAGAATAGCTGAGTGTGCGCCGCAACAGTAATCATTTTCAAATGACAGCATAATTGTCCTTCATCGGATGACGTGATGTTTCCGATGTGCAGTCTAGTCCATAGACAGCGGAACTGACGATGTTGCCAATACGTTTTGAAATTCTGGGTTACAGGTCAAAA
>CAYQJZ010000008.1:8350-30664 GCA_964417995.1 uncultured Bifidobacterium sp. | reverse complement strand
AGCGGAACTGACGATGTTGCCAATACGTTTTGAAATTCTGGGTTACAGGTCAAAAGGGCCTAAGACAGTTTTCCGTACATTTTAGTTAGCGTTTCGCGGTGTTTCTTGATGGTTTTATGCCACCGAGGGCCTATGTCCAGGATTTTCGAAAGTTTTTCTCATTCTCAGATTGGGCGAGACAGTAGAAAACAGCTCAGACAAGCTGCACGGAAAATCAGGAAGAAGCCAAATTCAAAAACATTAAAAAGCTCAATACGCTCAATACCGTGGGGTGGATAACGCGACTCGAACGCGCGACCTGCTGAACCACAATCAGCTGCTCTACCGGCTGAGCTATATCCACCATGTGTGCATCCGGCGAACCGGACTCGCACAACAGATGGATACTATACATGATTTTGTTGACATGACATACTCGGCGAGTCGTAAGCCAAACAGGTGAGGGTACGGTCAAACAATGCAACGACAACAATACAGTGTTCATTCCCTTAGACAGATTCCACAATCCTGTCGAAATGGCGAATTATCGCCGTTTTTCGGTAGACACCGATTCATGAGAACGGTACAATAGGAGCGGAGGCCGGAGTTATAGTCAGGTGAGTATTCATCAGGTCGGTAACGAAGCGGAATCATTGAAGATTATCGCAACGCCTCCAATAACGTAACAGGTGGCTGCATAAGAAGAAGCAGCAAGAGGAGCTGCACACAGAAGAAGGCGGAAGAAATTTAACCAGGTAGTAGAGGGCAGAAGGTAACAAAAGTAGTGATGGCATAGAGGTTAAGGAATCGCACAAGGTGGTGCGATACATATAAGAACAGTGAGTATTCCCCTTTCCTAAATTGGCCCCGGAGTCACATCAAATGATTCCGGGGCCAATCTTTGACTTATAGTCAACCTGTGGCGTGCCGGCATCAAGCACAAAACACAAAACACGGTTTTGCGGCTTACAGTCCGTTTTGTCTGCCCTTATGCTATCCTGATCACTTGTGTGTGCCATTGGCATGCCTTATGTGACAGGCGTGCGCAATGGGATATCCCCAAGCCTGTAGAGAGCGCGCAGTAATGCGGCAGCAGGAGGGCAAAGGGCCATCGGGCCGGTGGACTGGGCTGAACTTTCCGATTCGAGTAAGTGTGGGCGCAGTGCGGCGACCCCACAGAATGAAGAACAAACGAATCGGAGAATTCAGTTGCCTACGATTGAACAGCTCGTCCGTAAGGGACGTCAGGCCAAGCCGAAGAAGTCAAAGACTTTGGCCCTGAAGGGCAGCCCGCTGCGTCGCGGCGTGTGCACCCGTGTGTATACCACCACCCCGAAGAAGCCGAACTCCGCTCTGCGTAAGGTCGCCCGTGTGCGCCTGAGCTCAGGCGTTGAAGTCACCGCCTACATTCCCGGCGAAGGCCACAACCTGCAGGAGCACTCCATCGTGCTCGTGCGCGGCGGCCGTGTAAAGGATCTGCCGGGTGTGCGCTACCACATCGTGCGTGGCGCGCTCGATACCCAGGGTGTTAAGGACCGCAAGCAGGGTCGTTCCCTGTATGGAGCAAAGAAGGCGAAGTAACAGACATGTCACGTAAAGGACCCTCCAAGAAGCATCAGCTGCTGCCTGATCCGATTTACGGCTCGACCGTTGTCGCTCAGCTCATTAACAAGATCCTCCGCGACGGCAAGAAGTCAATCGCCGAGGACATCGTTTACAGCGCCCTTGACATTGTTAAGGAAAAGACCGAGCAGGAGCCGGTAGCTGTACTCAAGCGCGCTCTGGACAACATTCGTCCGAGCCTCGAAGTGCGTTCCCGCCGTGTTGGTGGCGCCACCTATCAGGTGCCAGTCGAAGTTAAGCCTGCTCGTGCAAACACGCTGTCGCTGCGCTGGCTGACTGACTATTCACGCGCGCGTCGTGAGAAGACGATGGCTGAGCGTCTCGCTAACGAGATCCTCGACGCCTCCAATGGTCTGGGTGCTTCCGTCAAGCGTCGCGAGGACACCCACAAGATGGCGGAGGCGAACAAGGCCTTCGCTCATTACCGCTGGTAATCACTCGGATATCAAGAGAGAGCTAAGGACAAACCCATGGCACAAGATGTGCTTACCGACCTGAATAAGGTTCGCAATATCGGCATCATGGCTCACATTGATGCTGGTAAGACCACTACTACCGAGCGTATTCTGTACTACACCGGCAAGAACTACAAGATCGGCGAGACCCACGACGGCGCCTCAACGATGGACTTCATGGCTCAGGAACAGGAACGCGGTATCACCATTCAGTCCGCTGCTACCACCTGCTTCTGGAACCGTCAGACCCACGATGTGGACGACAAGTATCAGATCAACATCATTGATACTCCGGGCCACGTGGACTTCACCGCAGAGGTTGAGCGCTCACTGCGCGTGCTTGACGGTGCGGTTGCTGTGTTCGACGGCAAGGAAGGTGTGGAGCCTCAGTCTGAAACCGTGTGGCGTCAGGCTGACAAGTACGGTGTTCCGCGTATCTGCTTCATCAACAAGATGGACAAGCTCGGTGCTGACTTCTATTACTCCGTGCAGACCATCAAGGACAAGTTGGGTGCAACCCCGCTGGTTGTTGAACTGCCGATTGGTGCTGAGAACGATTTCGTCGGTGTTATCGATCTAATCCGTATGAAGGCCTACGTCTGGAACGACGTTAAGGACGATATGGGTGCTCATTACGACACCGTTGACATTCCAGAGGATCTGCAGGATCGTGCTGAGCAGTATCACTCCGAGCTGGTTGATATGGTTGCCGAGTCCGACGAGGAACTTCTGGAGAAGTACCTTGAATCAGGCGAGCTGAGCGAGGACGAGATTCGCGCTGGCATTCGCAAGCTCACAATCGCTCGTGAAGCATACCCGGTACTCTGCGGTTCTGCGTTCAAGGACAAGGGTGTACAACCGGTGCTGGACGCTGTTGTCGACTTCCTGCCGAGCCCGGAGGATGTGCCGTCCATCGTGGGCTTCGATCCGAAGGACGAGTCCATCGAAATCGACCGTAAGCCGCTGACCACCGATCCGTTCTCGGCTCTGGTCTTCAAGATCTCGACACATCCGTTCTACGGCAAGCTCGTGTTCGTGCGCGTGTACTCCGGCGCTGTCAAGCCTGGCGACAACGTGCTCGATTCCACCAAGGGCAAGAAGGAACGCGTCGGCAAGATCTTCCAGATGCACGCTGACAAGGAGAATCCGGTTGACGGTGCTTCCGCTGGCAACATCTACACCTTCGTGGGTCTGAAGAACGTCTCCACTGGTGATACGCTGTGCGACGAGAAGTCCCCAATCTCGCTGGAATCCATGACCTTCCCGGATCCGGTTATCGAAGTAGCCGTAGAGCCAAAGACCAAGGGCGACCAGGAGAAGATGGGCGTTGCTCTGGCCAAGCTGTCTGACGAAGACCCGACCTTCCAGGTAAAGACTGACGAAGAATCCGGTCAGACGCTGATCTCCGGTATGGGCGAGCTGCAGCTCGACATTATCGTTGACCGTCTGCGCCGCGAATTCAAGGTGGAGTGCAACGTTGGTAAGCCGCAGGTTGCGTATCGCGAGACGATCCGCAAGGCTGTTATGAACCAGGAGTACACGCACAAGAAGCAGACTGGTGGTTCCGGCCAGTTTGCAAAGGTGCTGATGAACTTCGAACCGCTCGACACCGAAAACGGCGAAACCTACGAATTCCACAACGAGGTTACCGGCGGCCACATCGGCAAGGAATTCATTCCTTCGATCGATGCAGGCGTGCAGGAAGCCATGGAATCCGGTGTTCTCGCTGGCTTCCCGGTCGTGGGCGTCAAGGCAACCGTCACCGACGGTCAGACCCACGACGTCGACTCCTCCGAAATGGCCTTCAAGATCGCAGGCTCCATGTGCTTCAAGGAGGCTGCTCCTAAGGCCAAGCCGGTTATTCTTGAGCCAATTATGGCCGTCGAAGTGCGTACTCCGGAGGAGTACATGGGCGACGTGATGGGCGATATCAACTCTCGTCGAGGCTCCATCCAGTCCATGACCGACGCCACCGGTGTCAAGGTTATTGACGCGAAGGTGCCGCTGAGCGAAATGTTCGGTTACATCGGCGATCTGCGTTCCAAGACGCAGGGTCGCGCCATGTTCACCATGCAGATGGACTCCTACGCTGAGGTCCCGAAGGCCGTCTCCGACGAGATCATCAAGGCCCAGCGCGGCGAGTGACACACGGTGCCACACAAGTGAGTACTGTGTCTCCAGTCAGCGCTAGACTTCTGTAGCGCTGACTGGGTTCAGGGCGCACCAATGTGGCACACAACCCAGCAACCCAGTACAATGTAGCGAGTGTCTCGGGCCAGAAGTCCGAGGAATACTACGAGAACGTCCAGGAGGACAACACATAATGGCAAAAGCAAAGTACGAGCGTACTAAGCCGCACGTTAACATCGGTACCATTGGCCACGTCGATCACGGTAAGACGACCCTGACCGCCGCCATCTCCAAGGTGCTGCACGAAGAGTACCCGGATGTCAACCCGTCGTACGACTTCAACCAGATCGATGCCGCTCCGGAAGAGCAGCAGCGCGGTATCACCATCAACATCGCGCACATCGAGTATCAGACCGAGGAACGTCACTACGCTCACGTTGACTGCCCGGGCCACGCTGACTTCGTGAAGAACATGATCACCGGTGCTGCTCAGATGGATGGCGCTATCCTCGTTGTAGCTGCCACCGACGGCCCGATGGCTCAGACTCGCGAGCACGTGCTGCTCGCTCGTCAGGTCGGCGTTCCGAAGATCCTCGTTGCTCTGAACAAGTGCGATATGGTCGAGGACGAGGAACTCGTTGAGCTCGTTGAAGAAGAAGTTCGCGACCTGCTCGAGGAGAACGGCTTTGACCGTGACTGCCCGGTCGTTCACCTGTCCGCCTACGGCGCTCTGCACGACGACGCTCCGGATCACGACAAGTGGGTTGAGGCTGTCAAGGAACTCATGAAGGACGTCGACGAGTACATCCCGACCCCTGTTCATGATCTCGACAAGCCGTTCCTGATGCCGATCGAGGACGTCTTCACTATCTCCGGCCGTGGCACCGTGGTTACCGGTCGTGTTGAGCGTGGTAAGCTCCCGATCAACACCCCAGTGGAAATCGTTGGTATTCGTCCAACCCAGAGCACCACTGTCACCTCCATCGAGACCTTCCACAAGCAGATGGACGAGTGCGAGGCTGGCGACAACACCGGTCTGCTGCTGCGTGGCATCAACCGTACCGACGTTGAGCGTGGCCAGGTTGTGGCCAAGCCGGGTTCGGTGACCCCGCACACCAAGTTCGAATCTGAGGTCTACGTTCTGACCAAGGATGAGGGTGGCCGTCACTCGCCGTTCTTCTCGAACTATCGTCCGCAGTTCTACTTCCGCACCACCGACGTCACCGGCGTTATCGAGCTGCCGGAAGGCGTCGAGATGGTTCAGCCTGGCGATCACGCGACCTTCACTGTCGAGCTGATCCAGCCGATCGCTATGGAAGAGGGGCTGACCTTCGCTGTTCGTGAAGGCGGCCACACCGTCGGCTCGGGCCGTGTCACCAAGATCCTTGCCTGATTCTGATTAATCAGCGATCTGACACGCTTGAACTAGCGTTTTAACATGTCCCTGGAATCGCAGGATTCCAGGGACATTGTTGTATATGCGGAAAGAGTCGTTCGTACTCTTCTGCAATACGCACACACAACTCAAAGCAATCAACAAAGAGCGCATTGAATGCTGATATGCACAACAGCTGATATGACTTACTGAAAACCTTCTCAAAAGACTCTGAGAAAGTAGGTGGTAACGGGTTTTCTCTCAGAAAACTGGACATACGCTGTGGAAAGTATTATTCGAGCGCCTTATGTTTTATACAGCACGTGGCGCATAACGAAAGGACAAGATGCGTCACAACACACCCAGCGCAGGTTTCGTCAGAACAACCCATCGAATACCAGCACGTATTGCATGTGCAGCAGGTATTGCTCTCGCTCTTGGAATTGCCAGTGGTGTTGCGCCGCTGGCGTCAGTAGCGTGGGCTGAAGATTCGATGCCTGGTAGCTCACCTGATGGTGGCGGCAGCAGTACCGACACACAATCATTCGATTATTCCGGAAGCTATGCCGGTACTATCACTGCTGACGACAGCGAAGAAACGGTTGATGGGCAGAGTGTTGACGCAACTGACTCTTCTGCTAATGCCATTCTTGCTGAAAATGGTGGTTCTGTTACTGTTACTAGCTCCACCGTTACTAAGTCGGGTGACGGAACCGATGACGATGATTGCAACTTTTACGGTGTGAACTCAATTCTGCTATCTGTTGGCGAAGGCAGTATCGCATATGTGTCTGGCAGCAGTTTGAGCGCCACATCTGCAGGGAGTAACGGTCTTTTCGCTACCGATGAGGCCACCATTTATGCCAACGACATATCTATCGACACCACTGAAGACAACTCCCGTGGCCTTGATGCTACTTATGGTGGAACTGTTATCGCCAATGACGTTGAAATCACAACTGAGGGCGATCATTCTGCTGGAGCTGCCAATGATCGCGGTGGCGGTTACGTATCGGTAACCAATTCCACTATCACCACTGCTGGTTCAGGTTCGCCAATCTTGTATTCCACCGGCGCTGTTGAAGCAGATAACATTACTGGAACAGCTACCGGTTCGCAGTTGGCGGGCATGGAAGGCCTGAACACTATTCGCATTGCCAACTCAACATTGGAAAGTTCTATTACCGAAGCGACAGCCTCTGACCCAGTAGCCAATGGCGTTATCATCTACCAAAGCACTTCAGGCGATGCTGATACGTCGACAGGTGAACGTGCACTGTTTGAGGTGCGTGACTCAAGCCTGAGCAGTGCGATCGAATCCGGTTCAATGTTCTACCTAACTAACACCAGCGCTGACATCGTGCTGTCGAACAGTGCGCTATCATTCGATTCTGACGCGGCAAACCTCATCACAGTAGAAGGCAACGATTCCAATAATTGGGGTACTGCCGGTTCAAACGGTGCTGACGTGACGCTGACTGCACGTCAGCAGGTACTTACTGGCACTATATCGGTGGATACTATCAGTTCTCTTGATGTGTATTTGATGGATGACTCCCTGTATACGGGATCCACTGAAATTACCGAAAATTCGGTAGCAAGCACCAGCGACGCACCAATCTCTATAACTGTGGAAAGCGGCAGCACTTGGGTAGTGACCGCTGACTCTACTGTGTCAAATCTGTCGGTTGACGACGATGCGCAAATTATTGATGAAACCGGCAGCACAGTGAGCATTGTTGTTGATGGTGAAACAGTAGTCGAAGGCGCTAGTGATCTCACCGTTACTGTTGAAGGAACGTACAGTACTGATGTTGACACATCTGATGCAGTGGAATTAACTGACGCTATCGTCGATCGTACTGAATTCGACAACTACTACGGCACCAGCACCACCTTCGGTACCAACGGTGTAAGCAGCACGTCTGATGAGGATTCAGACAGCGACGATAGTGACACTTCGGACGCTGACAATGACGATTCTGATAGTGACGGGGACTCCAACGACTCGGAAAACAGTGGTATTATCGCGTGGCTTAGTAACCTGTGGGACAGCTTTCTTTCGTTGTTTTCATAGCATGTAAAACGCGCCTGGCTGCGTTTGTGCTACGCAAAGCACAACGACTAAGGCTAATGCAACACCTTAAACGACATCTTCAAATGGCCTTCGCCTCATTGCGAAGGCCTTCTTTATTTGTTAAGCAGAACTAGCGGGGTGGAAGTGGTTGTGTCTATTTATCGACAATTTAAGGTGAATAGCATGTCTCTGTACGGCGATTGTAAGACATTGTCTTACGTCAGGGAGATTTAGTATGACATCAGTCACTGTGAGAGTAGATGAGCAAACGAAGCGTGAGACAACGAAGATTGTTGAAGATTTCGGATTTGATCTATCGTCAGTCACACGCGCTTTTACTGGCAGATTGTTCGAGAACGTCGAATTCCACTCACATTGTCTTACCCTGAACCTAACGACGGAGAGTCTCCAAAGTATTCATGAAGCTGAAGATATTCTTTCGAACAAAACTCAAGGATATGCATCTGCTGAAGAAATGCTTAGTGCAGCGCTGTAGAGGCATGGTGGCATAATAGCCGAGGCTTATTGTGATTTTGCCAAGAAAACATCGAGTGAATAGGTGAAAATACTGTGGCACAGACTACCAACGATATTAAGAACGGTTCCGTCCTCAACCTCGACGGTCAGCTGTGGGCCGTTATCAAGTTCCAGCACGTGAAGCCTGGCAAGGGTCCGGCTTTTGTACGTACCACCATCAAGAATGTATTGAGCGGCAAGATTGTTGACAAGACTTTCAACGCAGGTATGAAGATCGAATTTGAGACCGTTGACAACCGCACTTTGCAGTATTCCTACGAGGACGGTGATAACTACGTCTTTATGGATATGACAACCTATGACCAGATCTACATTCCCAAGACGCTGGTTGGTGAGCAGAGCAAGTTCCTGCTTGAAGGCACGGACTGCATCGTCAGCTTCCACGACGGCACCCCGCTGTCTGTTGAACTGCCAGCTTCCGTTGTACTAACCATCACTCACACTGAGCCGGGTCTGCAGGGCAACCGTTCCAATGCTGGTACCAAGCCTGCTACGGTAGAAACCGGCGCTGAAATTCAGGTTCCGCTGTTCATTGGTGAGGGCGAGAAGGTAAAGGTCGACACTCGCGACGGCTCTTACCTTGGCCGTGAGAACAACTAAGCCGAAAGAGAGCAGAGAGCTTCATGGCACGTTCCACCGCCCGCAAGAGGGCTCTGAATACGTTGTACGAAGCGGATGAGAAGGGACAGGGAATCCTGTCCCTTCTTGATGAGCGCATTGCAATGCCGGGCGCTCAGACTCCGCTACCTGATTACGCGATTGAAATCGTGCGTGGTGTTGCTGAACATCGTCGTGATATCGACCGTGTACTTGATACGCATTCCACTCGTTGGACAGTGCGCCGTATGGGCGTTGTTGATCGCAACATTCTGCGTATTGCCACGTGGGAGATTATGTTCAACGACGAGGTACCCGACAAAGTAGCTATTGACGAGGCTTTGAGTTTGGCAAAAACACTGTGTGACGACGACGCACCATCGTTCATCCACGGCTTGCTCAGCGCAGTATGTGATGCGAAAACAGTTGCAGAAGAACCGCTGTCTAGCGAAGAACATAGCGAGGAATCGCCAGAACAAGAGACAGTGCAGGAAGAAGAGCAGGGTTTTACAGATTCTTCTGACGATACTGACGGTACCGACGACACTACCGTTGCAGTCGATGCTGATGACGCTGCTAACGCTACCGAAACAACTGATACAGCTGGTGAAAACGATGCTGTACAAGCTCAGTCCGGCGAGTCTGTAGAGGGTGCATGATCTTTCGATGACTTCGATCGACAGTGCGTCCTAACCGGCCGATAATCTCGAATGGATCGACCCAGAAATTAAGGGGGTTTTGGTGAACCATACCGATTCCGAAACCGTTGTTTTTTCCCATGACGATGCTGTCTTAGTGTTGGAGGATGGGCAGGTATATGTTGGCGAGCCGTACGGTGCGCGCGGTTCCACAAGTGGCGAAATTGTTTTTGCCACCGGCATGACCGGCTATCAAGAGACGCTGACGGATCCCAGTTACGACCGTCAGATCGTAGTACAGACGTTCCCGCACATTGGAGACACCGGAATCAACACGGAGGATCCTGAATCTTCCCGTATCTGGGTCGCTGGCTACGTAGTACGCGAACCCAGCCCGAACGTGAGTAACTGGCGAGCCACTGGCAGTCTTGACGATGACCTGGTTTCTAACAATATCGTCGGCATTTGTCGTATCGATACCCGCAAACTGGTGCGTCACTTGCGTTCGGCGGGTGTAATGCGTGCTGGTATTTTCTCCGGCGAAGGTCTTATCGATAATGCTGGCCGTCTGCGCACTGTTGATTCACTGCTCGATGAGGTTAAAAGCATCCCGCAGATGAAAGGGTTGAGTCTCTACGACGAGGTGAGCACCGAACAGACCTATACGATCGAGCCGTGCGGCGAGTTTGAAGGTAAAGAACCATTGTTCACCGTTGCAGCCGTCGATCTAGGGATTAAAGCGATGACCCCTCACCGCATGGCTGAGCGAGGTTGTCGCGTCCATGTTGTGCCCTCAACTATTACTTTTGACGAACTTCAAGCGTTGAATCCTGATGGCGTATTTTTCTCGAACGGCCCTGGCGATCCAGAACAGGCTGATCCTGAGGTTCAACTGCTACGCCAAGTACTCGACGCTGGTTATCCATTCTTCGGTATCTGCTTCGGTAACCAGTTACTGGGTCGTGCGCTCGGTTTTGGCACATACAAGCTTAAATTCGGTCACCGCGGTGTGAATCAGCCGGTTAAAGATATGACAACTGGCAAAATTGAGGTCACCGCACACAACCACGGTTTTGCTGTCGATGCACCAATCGGAGATCCGGTTCCTGCTCCATACGGCGACGGCAAGTATGGCAACGTATTCGTTTCACACATTGATTTGAACGATGACGTGGTTGAAGGTTTGCAATGCGTAGACATTCCAGCATTCTCCGTCCAATACCATCCGGAGGCTGCAGCTGGGCCGCACGATGCCTCATACCTGTTTGATCGCTTCGTTGACCTCATGCGTACCACCAAGGAGGCTCACAATGCCTAAACGCACTGACATCAAGTCTGTCATGGTTATTGGCTCCGGTCCGATTGTGATCGGACAGGCCGCTGAATTTGACTATTCAGGAACTCAAGCGTGCCGCGTGCTGCGTGAAGAAGGAATTCGCGTCATTCTCGTTAATTCAAACCCGGCCACGATTATGACCGATCCTGAGATGGCAGACGCTACTTACATTGAGCCGATTGCTACGCCAATTCTTGAACAGATTATTGCTAAAGAACGCCCTGATGCATTGCTGCCGACGTTAGGTGGTCAGACTGCCCTTAACGCTGCGATGGCATTGGGTGAAGCGGGCATTCTTAAAAAGTACAACGTCGAATTGATTGGTGCGTCATTGGAAGCGATCGACCGAGGTGAGGATCGCGAACTGTTCAAAAAGGTTGTTGAGCAGGCAGGCGCTGAATCAGCACGTTCTGAAATCGCACACTCGATGGAAGAGGTTGACCGTATCGCTGCCGATATGGGCTTCCCGATTGTTGTGCGCCCAAGTTTTACCATGGGTGGTCTCGGTTCGGGTATTGCACACGATGAAGAAGAACTACATCGTATTGCAGGCGCCGGTTTGCACTATTCGCCGACTGACGAGGTGCTGCTGGAAGAAGGTATTGAGGGTTGGAAAGAATTCGAACTCGAGCTGATGCGCGACAAGAACGACAACGTTGTTGTCGTCTGCCCGATTGAGAACGTTGACCCGGTAGGTGTACACACCGGCGATTCAATCACCGTAGCTCCTGTATTCACGTTAACTGACCGCGAATACCAGAAACTGCGTGATATTGGTATTGCCATTATTCGCGGTGTAGGCGTTGACACCGGCGGCTGCAATATTCAGTTTGCTGTTCACCCCGACACTGGCCGCATCATTGTTATCGAAATGAACCCGCGTGTGTCGCGTTCTTCTGCGTTGGCATCGAAAGCCACTGGCTTCCCCATTGCCAAAATTGCTACCAAACTGGCTCTCGGTTACACGTTGGACGAGATTCGCAACGATATCACTCAGTCCACGCCAGCCAGTTTTGAACCGACCATCGACTACGTGGTCACCAAGGTGCCGCGTTTCGCCTTCGAGAAATTCCCCGGTGCTGATCCGAGACTGACAACGTCAATGAAGTCAGTCGGTGAAGCGATGGCTCTTGGTGGCAACTTCCAAGAATCGCTCGGTAAAGCGATGCGATCGATTGACAAACGTCACATGGGCTTCAGCTGGGACGGTGAATGCCCCGATACTGACGAGGTTGCTGAACTGCTGGAAGCAATGAAGGTTCCGACGGAGAACCGTTATCTGCAATTGCAGCGTGCTATCTGGGGTGGTGCAACCATCGAGCAGCTGTTCGAGGCAACAAAGATTGACCCGTGGTTCTTACGCCAGCTTCAGCTGATTAACGACACCGCATTTGAGGTTCAGTCTTCTGAAACTCTTGACCGTCGTCTACTCGACAAGGCCAAGCGAGCTGGCTTGTCTGACTTGCAGATTGCACACCTACGCAATCTTGGAGATGAGGGCGAGAATGTAGTTCGAGAACTACGTTGGGCTTACGGTTTGCACCCGGTATACAAAACCGTTGACACCTGTGCAGCTGAGTTTGATGCGGTAACACCGTATTACTACTCCTGCTACGCTGACGAATCCGAACTGCGCAAGCGCGACCGTGAAGCTGTTATTATCCTTGGTTCAGGCCCGAATCGTATTGGCCAGGGCATCGAGTTCGACTACACCTGTGTGCACGCAGTGCAGGAGCTCGGCAAGGATTACGACACGATTATGGTGAACTGCAATCCGGAAACCGTGTCTACCGATTACGACATGTCTGATCGTCTTTATTTCGAGCCTCTTACCTTCGAGGATGTACTCGAGATCTACGAAGCCGAAAAGAAGATGGGTCCGGTCAAGGGCGTGATTGTGCAGTTGGGCGGTCAGACGCCGCTGTCACTGGCGGCACGATTGAAGGCTGCTGGAGTGCCGATTCTTGGCACTACACCAGAAGCCATCGATTTGGCAGAAAACCGCGAGTTGTTTGGCGATGTGCTGAAGAAAGCGAAGATGAACGCGCCGCGTTACGGCACTGCGTTAAGCCTTGAAGAAGCACGTGATGCCGCTCGTTCAATCGGTTACCCGGTGTTGGTACGCCCAAGTTATGTGCTCGGCGGCCGTGGCATGGAAATCGTCTACGACGATGCACAACTGGAAATGTACGTGGCTCGCGCATTGGAAGAAGCCCAAGCAGACACAGTTGTTTCTGGCCGTCTGCCCTCGCCACTACTGATTGACAAGTTCTTGCAAGACGCGATCGAGGTCGATGTCGACGCGTTGTTCGACGGCGAAGAACTTTATATCGGCGGTATTATGGAACACGTCGAAGAAGCAGGCGTCCACTCTGGTGACGCGGCCTGTACACTGCCACCGAGCACGCTGTCTGACGATCAGATTCGCCGCTTGCGTGAAGGCACTTACGTTATCGCCAAGGGTTGTGACGTGAGAGGTTTGATTAACGTGCAGTACGCGTTCATGGCGAATACGTTGTACGTAATCGAAGCCAACCCACGTGCTTCGCGTACCGTGCCATTCGCATCAAAAGCAACCGGCGTAGCCTTGGCTAAGGCCGCGGCACGCATTATGGCAGGGGAGAGTATTGCTGACCAGCGCGCCAACGGTTTGCTTTTGCCTCACGGCGACGGCAGTACCATGCATGTCGGCCAGCAGGTGGCTGTTAAAGAATCTGTTCTACCGTTCAAACGTTTCCGTACGCCGGTTGGTAAGACGGTAGATATTCTGCTTGGGCCGGAGATGCGTTCGACTGGTGAGGTTATGGGCTTTGACCGTGACTTCCCGCACGCTTTTGCTAAGAGTCAACTTGCTGCATACGATGGTGGTCTGCCGACTAGTGGCAACATATTCATCTCCGTGAATGATTCTGACAAACGTCAACTGCCATTGATGGCTGTGCGTCTGGTAGAACTCGGGTTCACTCTGTGGGCTACTGAGGGTACTGCATCGGTGCTGCGTCGTTACGGTATTGATTCCAAGATTGTCGACAAAATCACCGCACGCGTGGATTCAGACACTACTACGCAGGTTGAAGTTCAGCACGCTGAGGGCAGCGTGGGTAAGAATGTCGTTGAGCTGATCGAAGAAGGAAAAATCGACATGGTGCTCAACACACCAAACTCACGCGGTTCCCGTTCAGACGGATACTCGATTCGTGCTGCAGCCATTGCAGCTGATCTGCCGCAGTTTACAACGATCACTGAATTCTCTGCTGTGCTGCTGGCTATTGAAGCTGTTAAGAATAACGATTATCAAATCATGAGCATCCAAGAACATTCTCGGCAACTGTTTGAGAGGGAAGGCGTGTGACACAATGCCCACGAACGTCAGCAGCGATGAGATGCAGGTACGCAGGTCCGATTTCGGGTTGCGTCTGAAGAACTCGATGGACAAATATGGTCCTCTGTGTGTGGGTATTGACCCTCATCGAAAGCTGCTCACCGACTGGGGGTATAACGTTGATGCCACAGGTGCGGAACTCTTCTCAATGCGTATGCTGCAGGCTGCAAATGGCCGTGCTGCTGCCGTAAAATTCCAGGCACCTATGTTCGAGCGCTACGGATCCAAAGGATTCGCAGCGCTCGAGCGCGTTCTTTACGCAGCTCGTCAAATGGGTATTATCACCATCGTTGACTGCTTGCACGGAGGCTTACCGTCAACCATTTCTGCCATTGCTGATGCCTACTTCAAACCAGGGGCGCCGCTACTTGCTGATGCGATCACGCTGTTGCCGTATTACGGTGCACGGTCGTTGCAAGGTGTGATCAACGACGCACTTAACAATAGTCGTGGAGTGTTCATTGCTTCGCTGACCTCAAACCCTGAAGGCGCAAGTATGCAGACGGCAATCCGTCAAAACGGTGAATACAAAGGTCACACAGTGGCCTACGGTATTGCGCATACTGCACAGAAATTCAACACGGGCATTGACGGCATGGGTTCCGTAGGCTTGATTATTGGAGCTACTATCGGTCAGTGGATTGACGAGAGTGGTATTGACCCGTCAAAATTCACTGGACCAATTCTCTCGCCCGGCTATGGATGGCAGGGAGCAGAAGCGAAAGATTTACGCACTGTATTCAAAGGCACCAAAGGCAACGTGCTGGTTACCGTGTCGCGTTTTATTGCGGCTCACGGGCCGGATATTGCCTCGTTATCTAAAGCAACAGAAACGATTGCGCTTGATGTGCGTCAGGCGTTACTGGAAGCCATGCAAGACGGTGAACAATCAGACGGTGATGATGGAGGTAACGATACTGCTGGTAGTAGTAATGCCGATGGTTTTGGTTCTGCTCTTTCTCTCAGTAATACTGACACTGCAGCGGATGGTGCTGGTACTGAAGAGCCGGGAACAAGTGTGAATACGAGTGCAATTACCAGTGTTGATGCTGGGGTTGGTATTGGTGTTGATACCGTGTCTGATGCCGATGCAAGTGTGAACACTAGCGATGACATTTGTGCGAAAGGCAAGAAACAGTGAGTATCGAGCACACGGCATCAAATTCCGAGCGGCACGCGGGGCGCTTAGTAGTGTTAACCGGTCCTGCTGGTGTAGGCAAGGGAACGGTGGAACAGAAGTTGCGTGCTGATCATCCTGAAATTTGGTTGTCAGTGTCAGCAACTACGCGCGATCCGCGGCCGGGTGAGGAAAACGGTGTGAACTACTGGTTTGTCAGTGAAAACGAGTTCCTTGCTGATGAGCGCGAAGGTCGATTCCTGGAAACGGCTGTTGTTCACGGTATGGCGCATTACGGCACGCCACTGCAGCCGGTTCTTGATCATCTGGCTGAGAATGTGCCAACAATCCTTGAGATTGATTTGCAGGGTGCGCGTCGTGTGCGTGAACGTGCTGCTGATCTTGGCTTGGATGTGGTATCGGTGTTCCTTGCACCACCAAGTTTTGATGAGCTGGTACGTCGTCTTGTTGGGCGTGGAACTGAAACTGAAGAACAGCGTCAGCGTCGTTTGGAAACTGCTCGGGTGGAACTTGCTGCTGAACCCGAATTTGACGTGATCATTGTTAATGAGAATGTTGATCAGGCTGCTGCCGAACTTTGGCAGGTAATCGCTGAAGAATATGGAATTACGGAGTAGCTAATCAGCTGGATACTTTTGTTTAAGTGATAGCTTACCGGCAGTGTTTATGCCGAAAAGGTAACAAGTTAGAAAAAGCCTGAAAATCAATGATTTTGGGTTTGACGCTATAGGAAGGTAGTAGATATGTCTGAGCGTCTGTTTGTTCACAATCGGAATTTGTATGAGCGCAAGATGCAGCCACATGAAATTGAACATGCGCAGGTGCATACGTATCAAAATGCGATAATGCTGCCATTACAAGTCAACACTGACATAGTGCGTGATGTGTCACATGTTTATCGAGGGGGGGTATGCTCTTCAGAGTTTGAATTCATCGCTGGACGCATCAGAAAATATGGCGGCACTCATATGGGGCTGAACTGTGATGAAGCGTATACTGTTCCGCGCGAGAACATCACATATCGGGATGAGAGTGTTATTTTTGGGGGTTGCCTAAAAAGTCATTTTGGTCATGCGTTGGTGGATGGCACAGCAAGGCTATGGTATTTACTGGAGAAAGAATCGCAAGATAAGAAAATAGTTTTTCTGCGATACCCATATGTTTCATATGCGGCGTTCGATGCATTGAAGTTTGTGGAACTGATGGGTATCGATATGGGCCGGGTAGAAGTTATCACTGAACCTACTCAGTTTAGAGAAATCATCATTCCTGATGAAGCTTTCTATCCAATGAATGCATATCGTCCAGAGTTTATCTGCATTTTTGATCAAATAAGAGATAACATTCAGCCGAAGAATGAACGAAAACTCTATCTTTCTCGTACTCAATATGCTTATCGTACATCACTGAATGAGGAGTACTATGAGAATTTCTTCGCTCGGCGAGGTTACACTGTTATTCATCCAGAGACACTGCCGATTGAAGAACAGATTGCTTATGTGTCAGGCGCTGATGAAATTGTGAGTACCATTGGCTCGATGACTCATCTGTTATTGTTTGCCAAGACTGACGTAACAGCAACATTTTTGAATAGATCAGGTCAATGCCTATCTGCTCAGGCTAATGTTGACCAAGTACGTGGAATCGAACCGTATTATGTTGATGCCTACATTAATCCGCTACCAGTTCCACATGTGAACGGCCCATTTTTGTTTGGGCCAAACAGATTCTTCCAAGCATATTTAGACGAACGCGGTATCGATTATGAACCGGATGAACTTGTTATGGATAAGGACGTATTGTGTGCTCTGTCCAGTACCTTTATTGATGAATGGTCTAATCTCTACGTTAAATCTGACGAGCCTCATTCACCTGGTACATATAAGAAGAAGCATATTTACTACTATGGTGAAGACTACATGTGGCAGATTGCACAACTGGTTGGAGCTGAAGTTGACAATCCTAATGATCTGCTTTTCACTCAGACGGTGCAAAAGAAAAATGATCGAATCAAAAAACTTAAAACTGAGATTCAGCAACTCGAAAAATCCAATGCAACGCTTACTGCCGATGTAAAGAAAGCACAAGCAGAGATTAAGTATTTGCGGAATTCTAAATCATGGAAGATTACTGCACCTTTACGTAAAATCACTACGTTATTAGGTGATAACTAGTTACTGACAAGACGGTGTGCTTATATGTTATTTTTCAAAAACTAAGCTCCACCTCATAAATGCGACTTAGGTGCAAAGACTGCTGTATTTTCTCCGATGCTGCACGTTGAGATAACAAATGCGTGGATTAAACACATGTCAGCACTGTTATTCGCAGCAAATGAAAAGGGCAGTCCTGTGGACTGCCCTTAGATGAGGGGAGTACCCACCTGTTACGGGGCTGGTGATCAGTTGACCATAACACCGGGATAGCCACCGGAATACCCGCCTACGGGGCTGGTATCGGCGGCATCCCACACCGGATGCCCTTAGGTGAGGGGAATCCGAACACTTGGGCGCGGACTTCTACGACCGGCGGCTCCCAACTGGAGACTGCCCGTAGGTGGGGAGTGCTCGTTTAAGAGCGCGACAGCGACACGTGAGGTTGATTGTGGGTGTTATGCGAGTCCGCTGAGTTTGTCGATAAGCTCAGGGTCACGTGTCGCCCCCTTATCAGCTGATCGTGCAAATGCTGCATATGCTTTAAGGGCTTGGCTGACCTGACGATCACGGTGTGCCACGTATCCGTCACCGGTTTCGATTTCAGCACGGCGCTCGGCTAATTGTTCGTCGGTGAGTTCTACATTGATGGTGCGAGCAGGAATATCAATGTCAATGATGTCGCCGTTCTTGATCAAGGCAATTGGCCCCTTGTTTGCGGCTTCAGGTGCCACATGGCCAATCGACAAGCCAGACGAGCCACCGGAATAGCGGCCATCGGTGATCAATGCGACTTCCTTGCCGATACCCTTGCCTTTGACGAATGAGGTGGGGTAGAGCATCTCTTGCATACCTGGACCACCCTTCGGTCCCTCGTAGCGGATTATCAGCGCCTGACCAGGTTTGAGTGTGTCGTTAAGAATAACCTCAATAGCCTGCTCCTGTGATTCAACAACTAACGCTGGGCCGTGGAACTTCCAAATTTCTTTTGGTACACCGGCAGTTTTCACTACGCAACCATCAGGAGCGAGGTTACCGCGCAAAATAGCCAAACCGCCTTCGGTAACAGCTGGGTGATCAATATCGTGAATTGCACCATTCACACGATCTGTATCTAATGAATCAAATAGCGTCTCATGAGTGAACGGCTCGGGGGAGACAATATGACCGGGGGCAGCGAGGAACAGCGTCTTAGCTTCGTCAGTACATGTGCTGCGCATAATGTCCCACGCGTTTAGTTTGGCTTCCAGAGACGGATAATCCACTGAATGAGTATCACGATGCAGTTTGCCGGCACGATCAAGTTCACCGAGAATACCAGTGATACCACCAGCACGATGCACATCAGAAATCTCCCACTGACCGGACGGGCTGGCTTTGCAAATGCACGGCACAGTGTGACTGATCTGCTCAATATCGTCCAAAGTAAAGTCCACATCTGCGGACTGTGCAGCAGCAAGAATATGCAACACGGTGTTTGTTGAACCGCCCATGGCCACGTCCATGGTCATCGCATTCTCGAACGCATGCTTAGTGGCAATTGACCGCGGTAGTACCGACTCATCGTCCTTATGATAGTAACGGTTTGCCAAGTCAACAATCATGCGGCCAGCCTTCTCAAACAGGCCCTTACGGTAAGCGTGAGAAGCAAGCGTTGTGCCATTACCAGGCAACGCCAAACCCATCGCCTCAGTCAAACAGTTCATCGAATTCGCAGTGAACATACCAGCGCAAGAGCCACAGGTCGGGCATACGGTTTTCTCGTAAGCGAGCAGATCTTCTTCAGACACGCTGTCATCAGCGGTGGCATACATCACGTCAATCAGATCAGTGTTCTCTTTAACAGTGCCATCAGGCAACACTGTAGTGCCGGCCTCCATAGGGCCACCGGAAACAAAAATCGTGGGAATATTCATGCGCAAAGCTGCCATCAACATGCCAGGCGTAACCTTGTCGCAGTTAGAAATACATACCAGTGCGTCAGCACAGTGAGCGTTCACTGAATACTCAATAGCATCAGCGATAATGTCACGACTCGGCAAAGAGTACAGCATACCCGTATGACCCATCGCAATACCATCATCGACAGCAATAGTGTTGAACTCGCGAGGAATACCACCAGCAGTCTTTACCGCATCCGAAACAATACGGCCAACCTCCTGCAAATGCACATGGCCGGGCACAAACTCAGTAAACGAGTTAGCGATGGCAATAATCGGCTTACCGAAATCCTTGGCATCAACACCAGCAGCACGGTACAACGCTCGCGCACCGGCGAAGGTGCGCTCTTTCATGAGTTTTTCAGAACGCATTTTCATACTCCCATTCAACCGACGTACTGAGACAGTCACAGTGCGCTCGGTCACATCGTGGAACTGCAAACAACAATACGGTTCGGCACATGCGTACAGCGCGACACAGGTCAATCAGATAGCGGCGTATTCGGAAGCCCATGTTTCCTGTAGCTCGTTAAAGTTCCATATGCGGTCATCTCGTCGATAACCTCGCTAACAGCATCGGCGAGCACAGAAGCCAACGGCAACACAATGCCCACACCAACGATTAAGAGAACTGTTCATCGACATGCGTGATACATGCGCAACAAAGATTCTTGGGCACGTTTTGTGTGAAAGAAACACACGTTCATCAACATACAGGCCTATAGCCCAACATACACGCACAACAATAAGGCACATCATACGTGGCGAGCACAATACTCAGAACGCGATACCGAAGTGAAAACAAGACAAATGACGTTATGCCAGTGAGCGCAAAAATCACAGAGTCTGGGGGCTTAGACTATACTGTCAAGATTGGTATAGCATCTCAGACGATTCGGAGAACACATTATGGCTTTCGGTACCGAACCGACCCCACAGGGACTAGCAAATCCACCCATTGACGATCTGATGGAGCATGCTGACTCCAAGTATGCGCTCGCTATCTTTGCAGCCAAGCGCGCTCGCCAGATCAACTCGTACTTCACTCAGCTCAATGAGGGTCTGCTGCAGAACGTGGGTCCGCTGGTTGAGTATCAGAATCAGGAGAAGCCGCTGTCTATTGCCTTCCGTGAGATTGACAATGGTCTGCTGGAAGAAACACTCGGCGAAGACGACTTGGAAGAAGGCAACTAGTCTTTCCGCCACGTATCGGTGATACTTTGTTCGGTCGATTAGGTGATTGACAGTACCACTGAACTGAATTGGTAGTAACTACGCCCCAGCTGGATGTCGCTGCGTGAGAACATTGTGCGTCGTGTCTTGCTGGGGCGTAGTACGTTGTGACGCAGTGACAGGTCTGACATGCTCGCATGTATTGCAGTGCGTTTGACGTAACAACGGCACAGACTCGAATACGGGCTTAAAAACACAAGGAAGGAAAGTGGAAAATTCATGGAGGAACCACGCCTTATTTCAGCTGAATCAGTAACTGAGGGACACCCGGACAAGGTATGCGATCAGATTGCTGACGCCATTTTGGATGACATGTTGAAACAGGATCCGTATTCGCATGTGGCAGTGGAAACCTGTGCGTCGACCGGCCAATTCTTTGTTTTCGGTGAGGTAACCAGTGAGGGTTACAGCGATATTCAGAGTATTGTGCGCTCCGTTGTGCACAATATCGGTTACACCAGTTCAGAGATCGGTCTTGATGCTGATTCGTGCGGTGTGCTGGTGTCATTGACTGAGCAGAGCACGGAAATCAATCAGGGTGTTTCGCGATTGGGGCGTGAACGTGAAACAACTGCGTCGCGTGAGGAACGGTACGAGTCGCAGGGGGCTGGCGACCAGGGTGTGATGTTCGGCTATGCGTGTGACGAAACTGACGTGTTGATGCCAATGCCGATTTATTTGGCACATCGGCTGGCTACTCGACTTGCTGAGGTGCGTAAGAAAGGGATTGTTTCGCATCTGCGTCCGGATGGCAAAACGCAGGTCACTCTTGAATACGATGCGAATGATTGCCCGGTACGGGTAGACACTGTGCTGGTTTCTACGCAGCATGATCCAGAGGTGTCTCACGACTGGCTACTTGACCAGCTCAACACTTACGTAGTGCAGCCGGTTCTGGACGAGGTATGCGGTGATGCAGTAGAGCATGGTGAATACCGTCTGCTGGTTAACCCTACCGGTTCCTTTGTGTTAGGCGGTCCAGCGGCGGATTCCGGTTTAACTGGTCGCAAAATCATTGTGGATACTTACGGTGGTGCTGCACACCATGGTGGTGGCGCGTTCTCCGGTAAGGATCCAAGCAAGGTTGACCGTTCAGCTGCCTATGCTGCGCGTTGGGTGGCTAAGAACATTGTTGCTGCTGGTTTCGCACACAAAGTGGAGGTGCAAATTGCCTACGCTATTGGTGTGGCTGACCCAGTGAGCGTGAATGTGGAGACTTTTGGTACAGAAATTGGCGTAACTCGTGGGCAGATTCAACAGGCTGTGCGTCGTGTTTTCGATTTGCGTCCGGCTGCGATTATTGACGAGCTGAATCTTCTACGTCCTATTTATTCCAAGACTGCTGCCTATGGTCATTTTGGACGTGACGATGATGATTTCACGTGGGAGCACACTGACAAAATCAACGAGCTTCGCGCTGCCATTAACTAAGCCAACTAGCGGTTTTGACGGGTGAATAACCACTCAAAACAGCAGGCGAATATGTAACAAAAATACGTACCAAAACAGTGTGATCGAATTACCGAACACGGGAGAATACAGCGAATTTACGGCGGAATACTCATTCTACCGATGGTAAAAAGCCATGAAACGCTGTGTTTAGCGCGAGTGGGCTAACGGGAAGAGTACGCCAAAGAGAGTGAGAGACTTGAAACGTGCAGAAATGACCGTTGCCGATATGATCCAGCTATTCTTCACGGGAGCGCCACTGCATGTGGAAG
>CAYQJZ010000008.1:0-8250 GCA_964417995.1 uncultured Bifidobacterium sp. | reverse complement strand
GGGAGCGCCACTGCATGTGGAAGCTTTCGATAGGTCGAGTTTTGGTTCAGAGGATGCGCAGAAAAACAAACCAGCATCTGTGCATCAAGCCTGATCCGGTCAACGCACTGATTTTTGCTCGCGCCTGTGGTGTACGCCCACACGTTCTCGTTGGTATCCAGCGAGAGTTGATTCTTCTTACCCGCTTCGCCCGTGGTGGCCGCTGCATTGAACCTGTTTCTGGACTAATCTGTACCGCATGAGCACATCGGACGCCGAACAGTTAGCCCTTGACGGTTTAGCGCCGCGCAAGCGGCGTACGCGCAAAACTGTGCGTAAAACACCGGCGTCTACCAATCCCATAGCCCGTGTTGTTCTCGACGTACAAGCTACCCACTTAGGACATACTTTCGACTACTTGGTTGATGCCAGTCAAGATGAACAGGCACGCCCGGGTGTGGTGGTGCGTGTGCGTTTCGGGGGACAACGTGTAGATGGCGTGATCTGGGAACGTGTCGAGCACAGTGACACCCCCATGTCATCGCTGCGATATCTTGAACGTGTTGTCAGCCCGCAGGTGTTGGTACCAGCTTCGCTGCGCAACGATATCACATTGATAGCTGATGCTTACGGTGGTACACGTGCCAATATTCTGCGCTTGGCTGTACCACCGCGTGTAGCACGTGTGGAACGCGAACAGGCGCTCGTATCATCTGCATCGTCTCATAGCATGGGTTTCGCGGGCAGAGCAAACTCAACGCAGCTACACTCTGCACAATCGCAATCGCAGTCGCTACAAACGCAATCACAATCTTTCACGCAGTCAGACGAGCCTGCCCCCGACAATCGTGTTGCGGCACGCCGCCGCGTATTACAAGGTCGTATCGATCATGTGCATGCCAACTATGCCAGTGTGAACACGCTCTCTGACGCATTACACGCCTCAACTTTCCGCGCTTTTGTTATTGACCCATTGCCTGGTGTTGACGAGTGGTGTGTTCTGATGGCGTGGATGGTTCGTGAACGGTTGCGGTCAGGTGGTTCGTCGGTAATTGTTCTGCCAGGGTCGCGAGAAATTGCCGATTTAACATCCGTACTCACCGACATGGGTTTGCGACTTTTCTGTCCAACCGGTTCTACAAATGGGGGGTACGCGGGTGATGTAGTGGTTCTTACTGCCGCATTGCCCCCCGCTGAACGTTATCGTGCTTATTTAGCCGTGGCCACCGGTCAGGTGCGATGTGTAATAGGCACTCGTGCTGCAATGTATGCGCCAGTATCATCCCCAGCGTTATTTGCCATTCTTGACGATGCTGCCTATCAGAACGCCGACGGCATGATGCCATACGCGAATGCGCGTGGTGTTCTTCGTTTGCGTGCTTCCGCTCACGGCGGGGTTTTTGTAACAATGGCGAACGCTCGCAGTCCCATAAGCCAATGGGAAACTGACAGTAATCACACTGTGCGCACCCTCGTCAGTGGATTTAGTACACCTATCCGCCCCTTGCCTTCAGTGACGAAAAACTGCACGCCGTGGGTACGATGGCTGAACCGTGAGGAACTCACACGCTTGGCTGACCCGACAATCGGTGCACGCGTTCCACACACAGCCGTAAGTATTCTGACCAAAGCGTTGGAATCCGGTCCAATTCTGTTGTCCATTCCACAAGACGGCGTAAGCGACGCATTAAGTTGTGCATCCTGCCATCGCCAAGCACGGTGTACGCGTTGTTCAGGCCCACTGCGCCAAACCGGTGTTGAGGATGCACGTTGCTTGTGGTGCGGTAAAGCTGCAGTCGGATGGCTATGCCCAAGTTGCAGAGGCGAACGTTTACGTGTGGTACGTGTTGGCGCAGCCGGAACTGTGCGCGAACTGCAAGGGTTATTCCGCAATGTGCCGGTAGTGGTGTCGAGCCCGAACCAGCCGCGTGGCGTTATATCGGACGTATCAAGCACACCAATGATTGTTATCGCCACGCCAGGTGCAGAACCTCGAGTACGAGGCGACGGTGTGACGAATTCGGAATACCGGGCTGTGGCGATATTGGACGCGTGGACGAGTTTATATGCGCCGGGTGTGGACGCACGCGTGGACTCGTTAACAGCATGGATGCGCATGGTGTCGATGTGCGCGCCACGATCACGCGGTGGTCAGGCACTGTTGATCGGTGAGGCTGATCCGGCGGTTGCTCGATCGTTAATGCTGTGGGATAGCACCATACTGGCCTCACAGGAACTGCAAGAACGCAGTGAGGTAGGTTTGCCGCCTGCTGTCGCTGCTGCTTGTGTATGGGGACGACGTGACGCAGTGATGAGTGTGTTGGAACGTCTTCGCACAGTGCTCGGTGATCAAACATCGGTTTTGGGGCCAGTGCCGATTGCTGCGCCACGGACTGTGGACGCACGTGAATTAGAAGTTACACGCGATCGTGTGAAAGCTATTGTGCGCGTACCACAATCGCAACGCGCTGAACTGGCTATTTGCCTGCGTTCTGAAATCGCCCGGCATGTTGCTGCGCGAGAACCGGGGGAATTGCGCTTCCAACTCGATCCCAAAGACTTGATCTGACATTAGATTTGACGCTGATATAACGGTTGGAATCAGTGATTGAACAGTGCTGTCAACGTTGTGGCATCGTCGGTGTGGCATGATTCGATGGGTGAGGCACTGCACAAGCATACTACACGACGATGGGAGGAATGTCATGAAGGGGTGGCCTGGAGAACCGGATATGGACTACGATGTGCTGGTGGCAGAAGGTGCTGCCGCGCAAGCCGTCAACAAGCCCATAACCGACGTAATTTTCGATTTCGGTAACGTGCTGATTTACTGGGAACCTGGCGCTGTACTGGTATCGCGTTACAGCGAAGCCACGGTAGAGGCTTTTCTTGACAACGACATCTCCGGCTTCTACACCGCTAACGACATGATGGATGCGGGCACCTCGCACGAGGAGGCTATCGCTTGGGTGCGCTCTACTCATGGCGACACATGGGCCGACGTACTCACGTACTATCTGGCCAACTTTGAAGACTCTCTTGTCGGCATAGTTCCCGGTGCTCGTGTGTTAGTTAACGATCTTAAAACTGCAGGGATTGGCGTATGGGGATTGTCAAACTGGGAGCGCACGTTATATCCGATCGCTGAAGAACAATGTGCCATTCTTAATCAGTTAGATGGCAAGGTTGTTTCAGGGTATGTGGATATGCGTAAACCACATCGCGATATTTACGAGCTGGCGCTTGAACAGTTTGGTATCGACGCGTCTGGCGCTGTATTTATTGACGACAAAGCTATGAATATTGTTGGAGCGAATGAGGCTGGTATTCGTGGCGTGCGCTTCCGTGATTCGCGCCGACTGCGTGCATTGCTGATCTCAATGGGCGTCAATATTCCTGCAGTACGTTAAGCATATAAGTGCATTAAGTGCATTAATAAGCACGTTAAGCGTGGAACAGAATGAGCACAGTAAACGTGCTACGCACCATGTCGCCATGCCTGAAATAGTAGGCGGCACGCCGACATGTAGTCGAAACGCTCGGGGAAACGGCGTATTATCATGCGTCGATGCCGTTGTACAACGCATAAAAGGAGTCTCACAATGCTGAAGGTGCTGTTTGCGGGAACGCCCGACGTGGCTGTGCCCTCATTGCGTGCATTGGTCAATGATCCTGAGCATTTTGACGTGGTAGCGGTGTTAACGCGCCCTGATGCTCCTTATGGGCGCGGTCGAAAGATTATCTCAAACCCGGTAAAAACAGCAGCTTTGGAGTTGGGTCTACCTGTTATTGAATCAGACCCGAGTGAAGAAACATTTATTGACGAACTTATTGCCACGGGCGCGGAAGCTGCCGCTGTGGTTGCCTATGGCAGAATTCTTAACCAAGACGTGATCGACGCACTGCCACAAGGCTGGTACAACCTGCATTTCTCGTTACTGCCGCAATGGCGTGGTGCTGCTCCAGTACAGCGGGCAATCTGGGCAGGTGACACCGTGACGGGAACAACCGTATTCCGTATCACCAGTGGTTTAGATTCTGGGCCAATTCTTGCCCAATCCACAGTAACGGTGGGTGCACATGAGACTGCCGGTGAACTGTTGAACCGACTTGCTGAAGACGGTTCTCATCTGCTGCTCGCTGCTTTGCAAGGCATGGCTGACGATGAGATTGTGCCCGTTGAACAGCCGCAAGGATCCTATGAGGTGGCACACAAAATCACGGTAGACGATGCGCATATTCGTTTTGACGTGCCGGTATTCGCTGTTGACCGCCAGATTCGTGCGTGTACACCACACCCGGGAGCATGGTGCAAACTGTATGCGCATGGCGATATGCCGCAGAATAACAACGACTCGCATCCTGTACACAAGGAACCGACGGCTGATAGTGCACCCGCAGAAAACGAAGTAACAACACATCAGAAACACACCGAACAAGCAACGCCAGATACCGTATCAGCTGCAACGCCAGCAAAGGTAGAATGTCAGACTGCTGATACTCCAGCTGTCGATACGTCGGTTGTTTTACACGTATTGTCTGCTCGTCCAGCAGATATGGAATCCCCAGCAGTACCGCGAGATGTGCAGCCTGGTCGTCTCTATGTTGGCAAACGCAACGTATGGGTGGGTACAGCCAGTGACCCGCTGGAACTGCTTGAGGTGAAGGCTCAAGGTAAAAAAGCAATGGCTGCTGCCGATTGGGCGCGCGGTGCTCGTTTAGACGATGGTGCGTACTGCTACTAACAGCACATTTAGCGTAGAAAGTTAAGTACTAGCGAAAGATCGCGCGTATCAATGGTATATGGTGCGGCTTCGCGAACAGCAGGCTTAGCACAGAACGCAATGCCCAACTGTGCCTCACGAATCATCGGAATATCGTTGGCTCCATCACCAAGAGCCACTGTTTGTGTCATAGGTATGCCATCAGCCCGTGCCCAATCCAGTAATGCCTGACGCTTGGAATGCCTGGTAACAATCGGGCCATCCACCGCACCAGTGAGCACACCGTTCGATACAGTCAAACGATTCGCTAACCGATAGTCAATACCAATCTCATCAGCCAACGAGTCCACTACTTCGTGGAATCCACCAGACACAATACCTACGTGCCAGCCGTGATTGTGCAATGTGTCAATAAGTTCATACGCGCCAGCAGTAAAGTGCGCGGCCATACGTACCTGATCGAACACCGACTCAGGTAAACCAGCCAATAATGCCACGCGTTCCTGCAAAGCTTTGGCAAAATCAAGCTGTCCAGCCATTGCTCGTGCGGTTACTTCAGCCACTTGTTTACCAACCCCGGCCGCCTCACCGAGCAGATCAATAACCTCTTCGTTAATCAGTGTGGAATCCACATCCATAACCAGCAAACCCGGCATGTCGAGCAGGGGTGCGTCAAGGGGTTGCAAATGTTCTACCGCCATGTGTTTGATTGTCGGAAATCGCTGGGACAATAACGCCTATGCGTTCTTCTGCTATTGCAGCAATGGCCCCGTTATGTGAGACCAACGAGGGCGGAATCATTGCCACCATTACCGAATGGCTCGTATCCCTTATGGAAACAGTTGGTGGGGCAGGCGTCGCATTTGCTATCGCCATGGAATCTATTTTTCCCCCCATTCCCAGCGAAATGATTTTGCCTTTAGCTGGGTTTACCGCAGCGCGTGGCAATCTCGGACTGGTTGAAGCGATTATCTGGGCAACTATCGGCTCTGTGATCGGCGCGTGGGTGCTCTATGGTATTGCACGACTGGTGGGATTACAGCGCATCTACAAAGCCGTTGACATAATCCCCGGCGTCAGTCGCGACGATGTTGATAAAGCCAATCACTGGTTTACCAAGTATGGAACGTGGTCGGTACTTCTTGGCCGCATAATTCCTGTTGTACGCTCGCTGATCTCCATTCCTGCCGGATTCAACCGAATGGGATTCCTGCAATTCACCGGATGGACCATATTTGGCTCTGCCATCTGGAATACAATTCTCATCTGCGCAGGCTACCTGCTCGGCGACCAATGGTGCGCTATTCTCGACGTACTCGACGTGATAGAAAACGTGGTCATCATCATCCTGATCGTGGCCATTGTTGCTCTTGGTGTGCGATGGATACGTAATCTGAGAACAGGGCGAGACCATGAGAAGACTTCGGGAGACGCTGATGACAGCGAATAGTGCTCGCTCTCCACACATAGCGAGCCCTGTCGCAACCACGGAGGAGGATCTCGCTGCTATCAACGACCAGCTGATGGCCAAAAATCATGCACTTGCTGAAGCATTAACGCGAGCGAGCAAAGAACTGACCAAAGCCAAATCGCAGTTATCTCAAATCACTCAACCGCCATTAACATTCGCCACAATAGTGCGCGTTGACTCCAGCACTATTGATAAGGACGGCGTTAACCATGCCAGCGCCGAAGTGATCGTTGGTACACGACGCATGGTGGTACCCGTTGCTTCAACAGTGAATCCTGCACGCTTAGAAGCCGGACGAACAGTGATGCTTAACGAGAACATGGTGCTCGTCTGTCAGCGCGATATTGATACTCTCGGCCCGGTACGCCGCGTCGCTCAAGTACTGGATGATGGCCGTCTTATCGTCCAGGGAGAAAGCGGCGGCTTAACAGTGGTGCGGCGTGCCAGCACACTTGCCAATGTGAGTATTGGGGTGTCTGATCGTGTCATCATTGATCCATCAGCTCGACTGGCCATACAAGCACTACCCGGCGAAGATGATGCCGACTTGGTGCTGGAAGAGACACCAAGCGTTACCTTCGACGATATCGGCGGTCTTGATGAACAAATCGACCGCATTCGCGACGCGGTAGAACTGCCGTTCTTACATCGGCGATTATTTGAACGCTACGACCTCAAACCCCCGAAGGGCGTGCTCCTTTATGGCCCTCCTGGCAATGGTAAAACGCTGATTGCTAAAGCAGTGGCACATATGCTGGCCGACGGCAGTGGTCGTGGCGGCGTATTCCTGTCAGTCAAAGGTCCGGAACTGCTTAACAAATTCGTTGGTGAATCCGAACGACTCATTCGCATGGTATTCGACCGTGCTCGCGAACGAGCAGCTGAAGGTAAACCCGTTATTGTGTTCATCGACGAGATGGATTCACTGCTGCGTACACGCGGTTCGGGCGTATCCAGCGATGTGGAAACAACAATTGTGCCGCAGTTCCTTGCTGAACTCGACGGTGTGGAACAGCTTGACAATGTTATGGTGATTGGCGCATCAAATCGCGTTGACATGATTGACCCCGCTGTATTGCGACCGGGACGTCTTGATGTCAAAATTCGCATCGACAGGCCGGATGCCAGTCAAGCAGCTCAAATCATCCGCCACTACTTAACTGACGATCTGCCACTCGAACCAGGAGTTGATGCAGAAGCGCTTGTGTCGGTGCTTGTACGCAACATTTACGCATATGACGACAGTCGACACATTTGCGATGTCTGCGACGAGAATGAACAGTGGCATGCTGTATTTCTCAGCAATGTGGTGTCGGGTGCGATGCTGAAGAATATTGTTGATCGCGCCAAAACACGTGCTGTTAAAGCCTCAATCATCTCTGATACAGATGTGGCAATTGGAATTGACATGCTCGCGCAAGCTGTTGACGATGAATATCACGAAACCGCCGACTCTATTATGGACGTTGACCCAGCTCGATGGTCACGTATTACTGGATTAGATGTGGGCGTCATCACACGCATTCGACCAGCTGCCTGTACGCCACAGTCAGGGAAAACTACACGATAAGTAAGAATCTGCACATACAGGCAACAATGGAAAGGACGTGAGGGCATGAGCGTTCGTCGCGTTATGGGAACGGAAACCGAATACGCGGTGTCGCAACAAGGAACAGATCGTTACAATCCCGTGCGCTTGTCTTTTGACGTAGTTGCCGCAGCCGCCGACAAGCGTTCCTCACATATCCGTTGGGATTACCGTGGCGAAGACCCCGTTAATGATGCGCGCGGTCACCGGCTTGACCGTGCTGCCGCTCGACCAGACATGCTCACTGACGTTCCTCAACGAGACATTGTGAACGTAATTGCCCCCAATGGCGGACGCGTGTACGTTGATCACGCCCACCCCGAATATTCATCACCTGAAACCACTGATCCTTTCGACGCAGTACGTTACGACCATGCTGGCGATCAGATCATGCTTACCGCTGTACAACACGCAAACCGTACTACCGGTCGACGCATTGTTCTGCACCGCAACAACGTAGACGGCAAAGGAGCCAGCTGGGGTACACA
>CAYQJZ010000007.1:46458-57144 GCA_964417995.1 uncultured Bifidobacterium sp. | reverse complement strand
AATGGAATACAGGGAGCGTAATTTTTTAGCTAAATTCCACGATGCAAAGCTGTCAGGCGTCAAAAGCGCCAGTATGCCTCTATGCCCTAACCGGGATCATGTCAAATATGCGCGCGGAATAATTACGCCAAACAGAGAGAGGATTCATTGTGAAGCACAAGAAAATCGTCTCGGCTATCGCTGCAGTGGCTGCTTTGTCTATGCTGACGGCTTGTGGTGCCACCGACGATACTGCCGACTCCACCGGTTCATCGACGATCACTGTCGGTACCACCGATACAATTACCAGCCTCGACCCGGCCGGTTCATACGATAACGGTTCCTACGCTGTACAGATTCAGGTATTCCCGTTCTTGTATGCGCAGGATTATGAGGATTCCAGCCTTAGCCCTGATATTGCTGCCGATGATGGCACCTGGAGTGAAGACGGTACTCAGTTCACCGTGACGCTGAAGGAAGGCCTGACTTTCGCCAACGGCCATGAGCTGACCAGCTCTGACGTCAAGTTCTCCTTCGACCGTATCAAGACAATCAATGACGCCAACGGCCCGTCCTCACTTCTGGCCAACATCGATTCGATCGAAACTCCAGACGATCTGACCGTGGTATTCAACACCTCCGTCGCCTTCGACGTGACCTTGAAGCAGGTACTCTCCAGCCCTGCTGGTCCGATTGTTGACGAAGAAGTGTTCAGTGCTGACGAGCTAACCGACGCTGACACCATCGTGGAAGAGAACGCCTTCGGTGGTCCATATGTGCTCACCTCGTTTACGATTAACGAGGTTGCTGTTTATGCAGTGAACGAAAGCTACGATGGCTTAACCCCAGCTCAGAACGAGGGCGTTCAGGTTCAGTACTTCGCCGACGCCTCCAACCTCAAGCTGGCTATCGAAGAAGGCTCAATCGACATTGCTTATCGTTCGCTAACTGCCACCGATATTGACGACTTGTCCGAAAATGACGACGTTAACGTTCTTGAAGGCCCTGGTGGCGAGGAACGCTTCCTCGTATTCAACTTTAAGCTGCAACCCTACGGTGAGTCCCAAGAGGATGCCGACGAAGACAAGGCTAAAGCTGTACGACAAGCCGTTGCTGCTCTTATCGACCGCGAGGAACTGTCCGAAACTGTTTACAAGGGCACATACACTCCGCTGTATTCCTACATTCCTGACGGTCTTGACGGCCATGTGGATACGCTGATGGAAGCTTACGGTGACGGAGAAGGTGGTCCAGACGCCGAGCAGGCAGCTCAGATTCTTGAAGAGGCCGGTGTAGAAACCCCGGTGGAACTCAACCTGCAGTACAACGGCGACCACTATGGTGAAAGCTCTGCCGACGAGTACGCGGCCATCAAGTCGCAACTCGAAGAAAGCGGCCTGTTTACCGTCGATCTCCAGCAGACCGAGTGGACGCAGTACAGCTCACAACGCGTTATCACTGACGATTCGGACGGCTCATACCCGGTGTATCAGCTCGGTTGGTTCCCGGATTACTCCGATCCAGACAACTACCTGTCCCCGTTCTTCCGCGAAGGCAACTTTGTTATGAACGGCTACTCGAACGATGAAGTCAACGAACTGATCATTGAGCAGGCCGCCGAACAGGACAACGACACTCGTATCGCGATGTTGGAAGAAATCCAGGATATGGTCACCGAGGATCTGCCAACCATCCCGCTGCTGCAGGGTGCTCAGACTGCGGTAACCCGCACAAATATCGACGGTGTTGTTCTCGACGCTTCGTTCCGTTTGCGTTACGCTTCGATCACCAAATCCTGAAGTCTGACGTAAACCACTAGATGCTGGGGGTTCCCGCCGACTCCTTTGTCGGAACTCCCAGCATTCTCATTTTTTCAATCATTCAAACGCCTGCAAGGAGCATTATGACTCAAAGCAATAGTCAGGCCGTATCCGTGAAATCCAGCCGTAAATCACGTAATAAAACCGAGAAAAACGCTAAGAAGAACCATCTGTCATGGGGATTCTTCCGTTTCGTTATGGTGCGTTTTCTTCTTATCATCCCCACAGTGTTCATCTTGGTGACTGTCGTTTTCTTTGTGATGCGCGCCACCGGCGATCCGATCACTGCTGCACAAGGCGGACGACTGTCAGCCGACGAGCTACAACAACGTATTCACGAGGCGGGTTACGACAGGCCGTTATTCGTGCAGTACGTGGAATACCTCAGCGATCTTTTACACGGTGACCTGGGCACTACTACCACAGACAATCAGCCAGTTATCGATATTCTGACACGCTATGGTGCAGCAACCTTCGAGCTGGCTCTTCTTGCTCTGATTGTGGCAATGATTGTTGGCATTGTTCTTGGACGCATTGCTGCCAAGCATCGTGATCACCTTCCTGACGCTGGCATCCGCACTTTCTCTATTCTGTGCTATGCCACCCCAGTGTTCTTCTTAGGTCTGATGCTCAAACTCATCTTCTCTGTATGGTTGGGTATTCTGCCGTCCTCCGGGCGAGCGTCACTGGACAGTCAGATTAAACTCAGCAGTTTGATTAACCCCACAGGCTTCTACATTCTTGACGCTATTCAGCTCGGCGATGTTGACGTACTTGTTGATGTGCTACGTCATGCTGTATTGCCTGCTATCGCTCTTGGTTTACTCACCGCAGGTGTGTTTATTCGTGTGGTGCGTACTAATGTCATCTCCACCTACACCTCCGGATATGTGGAGGCAGCTCGTTCCCGCGGTGTAGGTGAGAAGCGTCTGCTGTCCAAGCACGCATGGCGCCCTGCACTTATTCCGGTGATCACCGTTATGGGTATGCAAATTGCCGTTATGTTGGCCGGTGCAGTGCTCACTGAAACCACCTTTGAGTGGAAGGGCCTGGGATTCATGCTGTCCGACTACCTCAAAGCACGTGACTTTGTTGCTGTGCAAGGCATTGTGATCATGATTGCGATTATTGTTTCCGTGGTGAACTTCATCGTCGATGTGATCAGTGCTCTTATCGACCCGAGAGTGAGGTACTGAGATGTCTGATGCAACCAAAGTCACTGTTCCCGGCGACGAGCGTCTTGCCGACCTCAACGTGAAAAAGAAGACATCATTCTTCTCCAAACTGCCAATTATTCGTGATCTACGGATTGCTGTTGGTTGGCAGAAAGCCATGTTGGTTATCGGCTTGGTAATCACCGCGTTCTTTATTCTTGTCGCGATTTTTGCGCCGTTGATTGCACCATACGGATACTCGCAGATTCGCGACGATGACGGCGTAGCATTCCCCACACAGGCAGCACCTAGTTCTGAACATATCTGGGGTACTACTGTGGGTGGTTTCGACGTGTTCAGTCGTGTTGTGTGGGGTACACGTACCGCGCTTATCGCAATTATTGTTGCCGTGTTGCTATCGGTATTTATCGGTGTATTTCTTGGCTTGGTTTCCGGCTACTTTGGTGGATGGGTTGACCGCATCCTTGTTGTTATTGCCGACGCGATCTATTCATTCCCCTCGTTGCTGCTTGCCATCTTGATGTCTATCATGATCTCCGGCGGACAGTCCAGTTTCTGGGGCGGTATTCTCGCTTCCAGTGCCTCAATCACCGTGGTGTATATTCCGCAATACTTCAGAACCATTCGCGCTGAAGTTGTACGTATCAAGGATTCGGCGTACGTGGAATCAGCCAAAGTTGTTGGCGCTTCAACATGGCGTATTATGACCCGCCACTTGCTGCGCAACTCTACGCGTACGTTGCCAGTTATTCTCACGTTGAATTCCTCTGAAGCAATTCTTACCCTTGCGGGTCTGGGCTTTTTGGGATTCGGTATCGAACCGACAGCCGCCGCAGAATGGGGTTACGACCTGAACCGTGCTGTGTCTGACGTTACTGCTGGCATCTGGTGGACGGCATTGTTCCCAGGTTTGGCAATTGTGCTCATCGTGCTTGGTATCACACTGGTCGGTGAATCCCTCAACGATCTGGCTGATCCACGTTTGCGCGCACGTAAATCAGCCAGTGAAGTTATCGGATCAATTGAAGACACCTCGGTTGAACCAAACGTGGAAGTGAGCGCTGACAACGAAGTGGTAGGTGAGCTTGCCTCATCAGCTGCTGCCATCGGAAAGGAGTCTGGCAATGAGTGAGACAACTGCCAACAGTAATCTTGCCGAAATCAACGATTTGAGTGTCTCGTTCATCACAGACGCGGGGTCAATTAAGGCTGTTGATAAAGTCAATTTCACAATTCCGCGTGGCAGCGTAGTGGGCGTTGTTGGCGAATCGGGCTCTGGTAAGTCAGTGACTGCACGGTCGATTATCAAACTGTTACCAGAAACTGCCACCACGTCGGGTGCGGTGATGTTGTCACGGCGCAACGGCGACGGTGAACTGGATGTGCTTTCACTGTCTGGTGAGGAACTGCGCGATATGCGCGGCAGTGAGGCGGCAATGGTATTCCAGGAGCCGAACTCGGTGCTCAACCCGGTGTACACCATCGGTTGGCAGATCGAAGAAGGCTTGCGTGCTCACGGTATAAAAGACAAGAAAGAGCTGCGTGCCAAAACCATTGACATTCTCAAGAAGGTCGGCATCCCTGATGCGGAAACACGTGTGGATTACTATCCGCACCAGTTCTCCGGCGGTCAAAAGCAGCGCATTGTTATTGCCATGGCGTTGGTGTTGAATCCGGGTTTGATTCTGGCTGACGAACCGACCACTGCTCTTGACGTTACGGTTCAGGCGGAAATTCTTGATCTGCTGCGTCTGGCCAAAGATGAATTTGGTTCCAGTGTGCTGATCATCACTCACAACATGGGCGTGGTGGCGGACCTTGCTGATCAGGTTGTGGTGATGTATCGCGGCCACGTGGTTGAACAAGGTGATGTTGAGCAGGTTTTCTACAATCCGCAGCACGAATACACCAAGCGACTGTTGGCCGCTGTTCCGCGTATTGGTCAGAAACTTGTAGTGCGCGACCGTGATGGCAAGCCGATTGAACGTAAAACGGATTGGCGTACTGAGCCTATTGCAGTGGAGGCTAAGGGGCTCACAATCACGTATCCTGGCCACTTGCTGCAGCCTGATTTTGTGGCAGTTGACAATGTGGATTTTGAGATCCACCGTTCCGAAGTGCTGGGATTAGTGGGCGAATCCGGTTCCGGTAAATCAACCACCGGTCGCGCTATTGCTGGCTTACAGAAGGTGTCTGGCGGCTCTCTCAAAGTTCTTGGCGTGGAGATGAACGGCGTTAAAGAACGCGAGTTCAAATCCAAACGTGCTGACATTGGCTTTGTTTTCCAAGATCCGGGCAGTTCGTTTAACCCGCTGATGACGATTGCACAGAACGTGGCTGAACCGTTGATTGTGCACAAAAAGTATCCGGATGCTGCAGCTGCACGCAACTACGTGGGCGATCTGCTTGAACTGGTGCAGTTGCCGCGCGTGTATATGAATCGGTATCCGCACGAGTTGTCGGGCGGTCAGCGTCAGCGCGCCTCTCTGGCACGTGCCTTGGCGCTTAAGCCCACATTGCTGATTGCCGATGAGCCGACTTCAGCATTGGATGTGTCTGTACAAGCTAAAGTGTTGGAACTGTTCAAGCGACTGCAAGCTGACATTGGATTCGCATGTTTGTTCATCACCCATGATTTGGCTGTTGTTGATATGCTCGCCGACCGCATTATGGTGATGCATAAAGGCAAGATTGTTGAACACGGCGATTCTGACCAGATTATGCAGAACCCTCGGGATCCATACACACAAAAACTTCTTGCTTCACTGCCAGTGCCTGATCCGCGTGAACAGCGTAAGCATCGCGCCCAGCTACACGAGCTGCTTGCCAAAGAGTAACCGTATTTGCTGTGCACAGAGCTAGCCGTTGCTGTGTTGCACACTTTGTAAGGTGTGCTACTTTTGCGCGTCATGCGGTAAGTAAAGTGTGAAACGGCTTAGAGACCACGCCTGGATGCCTGTTTTCTTTCAACGCTATTGTGCTGAAAGAAAACAGGCATCTGCGTTGTAGAGAGAAATCCTCAGAATTGAATAAGGTGCTTGGAAATATTGAAAAGCTCGCTGAAAATCATCGCAGAATACCGCAAAATATCGTAACAGATTTTTAAAATGGAGTGAATATTTCAAAGATAAATATATAGAAATAGGAGATTGTAACAAAGAATAGCAATATCATATTTCTATATTATGTGTCTAAATTTATACAAATATATGAAAAACTTTGATGGAAAGTTGTTTGTAGAAAATAGTATAATTATGAAGAATATATTCGGAGTAAAGTATTTGCAAAGGAAAAGGAGATTTAACAAATGGGTATATTTGATGTGTTTAAAGGAAAAAGCGGTATGGAAATCGCAGGTGATAATCAAGTAGATGAATTGGATAAGGGGAAAGTTAAAGAATTTGATTTGAATATCGAAAAAATACTTGAAAACTGGGAGAATTATCATGCGATACGAGAGATTATTGCCAATGCCTTAGATGAGCAGGTACTTACAAATACAAGGGATATAGAAATCAAACAGGCAAAAGATGGGTGGTGGCATATTGTAGACTACGGTCGTGGATTGAATTATCATCATCTAACTCAAAATGAAAATGAAGAGAAATTGAGTAATGATAAGCTTATTGGACGATTCGGAGTAGGATTGAAAGATGCTTTAGCGACACTTTATCGTCATGGTGTTGATGTGAAAATAAAATCAAAATATGGGATTATCAAATTGAAAACTGCTTCTAAGATTGGCTTTGATGATATAGTAACTTTACACGCAGAAATACTGCCGTCGGATAATATAAAGATGGTTGGAACAGATTTTTGTTTGTATGGATGTACAAAAGAAGATATAGAAAAGGCAAAATCTTTGTTTTTAACTTTTACAGAAGATAAGGTTTTAGAAAAAACAAAATACGGAGAGGTTTTAGCTAATAACGGAGTAAACAGCAATATTTACATTAATGGTGTGAGAGTAGCGGAAGAATCCCATTTTTTGTTTTCGTACAATATTACTTCGTTAAATGCCCAAATAAAAAAGGCGCTTAATCGCGAAAGAACAAACGTTGGAAGAACTGCCTATACAGGTAGAATCAAAGATATTTTAAAAGATTGTTGTTCGGATATTGTTATAAAAAAATTGGTGGAAGATTTGCAAGAGTTTGGTTCAGGTGATAAACATGATGAATTGTCATGGAATGACATAGCTATGTATGCGTCTAGGAAAATGAGTGAAATAAATACGGCGACAACATATGTAACTATCGACAATTTGAAAAATAATCCGTCACTTATAGACGATATGCGGAGAAACGGGTATAATCCAATTGTTGTACCAGATAATTTAATAAATAAAATGGAAGATTATAATACTGGTGCAGAAGAAGGAAAGACATTAGTAACAGCAAATCAATATATTAAGAAAGAACAAAATAGATTTACTCCTCAAATTGTGGAGATAGATTCATTAACAGTTGCTGAACGTAGAGTATATGATATAACGGATAAGATATTAGAATTAATCGGTGGAAAACCGAAAAATGTAAAAAGTATACGGATAGTAGAAAAAATATATGAATCAGAGATTTTTAATGAAACTGTTGGATTGTGGGATTCGAAAGAGAATCGTATTTTGATAAAACGAAATCAGTTGAATGCATTAAATAGTTATGCAGGTACATTATTGCATGAATGTGCTCATGCTATAAGTGGAGCTTCAGATGTTTCAAGAGATTTTGAAACAGAGCTTACCCGTTTTATAGGTTGTATAGCAAACAAACTTATAGACAATAAAATATGATTCTGATTTGTAGGATAATGATACATAGTGAGGTCAAGGAATAAGGCGTAGCCGATATCCCTTAGGGTAGTGGTCCTTGACGGAACGAATACAGCCAACAGTACCAATGATACAGCAGAGGACTTGAAAGGTCAGAAACCTTGCAAGTCCTCTTGTATGTTATAAAGCGTGATGTTTTAGGTACAGTACTTCTTTTTGATTTCTTTTTAAATGCCTTTACATGGAATCCATGCGTGTCATTGCTGATTTGGAAACAATCATCAGTCTGTGCATAAGAGAGCATGGTAATTTTCGGGTCAAAATTCTTTGTAACTATTCCGTAATAAGAAATGACAGCAGTCTCCAGTACCGTGTGAACCGTGTCAGAATCCTTTGTAAAAACCATGTGCCTGTCTGAAATGAAAAAGTTGGACGGACACTCATAAAATTCGGAACTGTCCTCTCTCAAAAATATAGGGAGTATTGTGCATTTCGTTTCCGCTTCGGTTTACCAGAACGTAAAAGCGTGGAATAAGTGCGGAATATTGTGTCATCATGGCGATATACATATATTGTTATGAAAGAAAACAAGAATCTGCGTTGTAGAGAGAAATTCGGTCTACAGGCCAAAAACGTGTTAAAGCCAACAAAAAGGCGGCATCAGGTACGGAAAATACATACTCCGTATATGAAACCGTATATGGATGCCGCCGAAGAAAAGGCGTTAAAACAGCTAATGCAGCACGTTGTCGGTAACGAAAAGAGCGTGCGCGTCACCGCGAGATTTGTTATCTAAATATCGGCGGAACAACTCTAAGCGTTCCACCGTACTAGCTGCCAACGGTTGTGGTAAATCGTCAAGTGCAAACCATCCCACGTTCAGACTTTCGTCATCTCCAACAAATGGCTCAGCATTGCCGCCGGGCTTAATCTCACACAGGAACGAGTGATCCATGTACATGGTTTGATCACCGTTCGCATAAGTGAGTACACGGTCAGAGGAGACTACCGACACCAAGTCGGTGACAACAACGTCAACGCCAGTCTCCTCCTTGACCTCACGCACTACCGTGTCAGCAGGCTGCTCACCTGGCTCATTGATACCGTAAACAAGCGCCCACTCGCCAGTATCCGCACGCTGGGCGAGCAGAATACGACCGTCACTGTTACGCACCAAACCAGTAACACCGATCAGCCACAGCAGATCGTGACCGATTTTTGTACGAAGCTCAACAATAAAGTCAGGTGTAGGCATAGTTGGAACACGTCACTTGGTCGTTGCTGCTGTAGCCATCTGCTGCATCCACGCTTCAACGTCTTCAACAGTCTTCGGAATATCCTTAGAAATCCACTCCGGACCGTTGTCGGTCATCAGAATATCGTCTTCAATGCGCACACCAATACCACGGAACTCCGGCGGCACCAGCAGATCATTCTCTTTGAAATACAGACCCGGCTCAATAGTGAAAATCATGCCTGGACGAATCTCGGCACCCTGATACGTCTCATAACGCGCCTGGGCACAGTCATGGACGTCCAGACCCAGATGGTGAGCGCAGCCGCAAGCATGCCAGCGACGATGGTGCTGACCTTCGGGGGAGAGGGATTCCTCAACACTGACCGGCAAAATACCCCAATCATGCAGTTTCTCGGCCAGCACACGCATACATGCATGATGAATGTCGGAATATGTAGCACCCACCTGTGCGGCTTCGAATCCGGCAACCTGTGCGCGCAGCACAGTCTCGTAAATATCACGCTGCAAATCAGTAAAATGACCATTTACCGGGAAGGTGCGCGTAATATCTGCCGTGTACAAGCTGTCAGTTTCTACACCAGCATCAACAAGAAGCAAATCACCGTGACGTACTACGCCAGTGTTACGCATCCAATGCAGGATTGGAGCATGCGGGCCAGAAGCAATAATCGTGTCGTAGCCGACCTCGTTACCCTCCTCACGGGAAACCGAATTGAAAGCGCCCTCAAGCATACGTTCTGATCGTGGTTTATCAATAACGCGTGGCAGCGTTTGAAGAATACGATCAAAGCCCTTCTTGGTCGCGGCCACAGCTTTGCGCATCTCACCAATCTCATAATCGTCTTTAATCATGCGAGCTTCAGCAGCAATCTCATGCAGCTTATCATCCGCATCATTATTCGTGTCAGGATCAGCAAAGCCATTTGCTTCACGCACTTCGTTAACCAGTGCAGTAATCTCAGCATCCGATTCACGGATCACACGCACTTGCACAGCACCCGCCTCAGTGCCTACGTCTTTGCTAAGAGCATCAGACAGTTGAGCAATATCGTGTGTTTCCAAGCCCGTCATTGCAGCCAGCTCTTTAAGACCGGCTCGTGGCCCCACCCAATACTCGCCGTAACGGGCAGACGTATAATAATCCTCAGTACTATTGTCGGCACGCGGCGCCACAAACAATTCAGCTGTATGAGTTGCGCCAGCCTTCGCCTCGTCAGAATCCGGGTCTACCGGGTTGAGAACAAGCACAGCACCCGCCTCATAGTCTTGCCCCAAACCGGTGTAATACGCAAACGTTGTATCCGGACGGAACGCGTAATCACAATCATTGCTGCGCACCTTCAGCTGACCAGCTGGAATGACAATGCGTTCGCCGGGAAACTGTGCTCCCAGCGCCTTGAGCCGTGCTTGAATATAACGGCTCGATTCCAACGGTTCAATCTCGGGTTCCTGATTATCCCAACCAGTGATCATGAACTGGCGGAACACCTCGCCAGTCGGGCGCAGCGTACGATTATTGACACGATCAGTATTAGGCTGCTCATTACCTGGCGCTTGTGCCAATTCCTGAGCCTCGCATTCTTTGTCTTTGTTGGTAACAACGTCGTTCATATACAGCTCCTTGACAGCATGTAGGTGGTGTATGAATACGGATAATCCGCTCACCATCGTAGTCTGTTTCAA
>CAYQJZ010000007.1:26205-46358 GCA_964417995.1 uncultured Bifidobacterium sp. | reverse complement strand
CATATATCTAAGTAAATACTCATGCCAACAGCGCAGGTTGCCCTATCTGTTTACAATAAGTGACGTTTGCATCGTCGAGAGAAATCACGAGGGAACACGCAGCATGTCATTCGAGCATCCGAATCAGGGCAAGGAGTCCATCCGCGACGTTGAACGCGAAATCATGCGTCGGCCCACGGAACACAACACCACCAATCTCGATCTTGACCGCATGACCCTTATGCTTGACGTTCTCGGACATCCCGAGGAATCATTCCGCGTTATTCATGTCACAGGCACGAATGGCAAAGGTTCTACCGCTCGCATGGCTGAGGCAATCTGCCGCGCCTACGGTATGCGCACCGGCATGTACACCTCACCTCATCTGGAGCGCATTAACGAACGCATTTCTATTGACGGACAGTCATTAAGTGACGACGATTTTGTTGACGCCTGGCAGCAAGTACGCGATCTTGTTGATCTGGTAGATGCGCGTATGGACTCATTAGGCAAGCCACGAATGAGTTTCTTTGAAGTACTTACGGCAATGGCCATCTGGAAATTCGCTGATGCCCCCGTCGACGTGGCTATTGTCGAGGTTGGTATGGGAGGCGCATGGGATGCCACCAACGTTCTCAACGCTGACGCTGCTGTTATTGGACCGATTGATATGGATCACATGCAGTGGCTTGGCAATTCGATCGAACAGATTGCTGGAGAGAAAGCCGGTATTATCAAACCCGGATGCACAGTAGTAGTTGGGCCGCAACCGCATGAGCAAGTCGTTATGCCGATTATCGACCAAGCCGTGCAACGCAACAATGCCACACTGCTATGCGATGGGCAAGAGGTGGAAGTTCTCTCTCGCGTGCCCGCTGTCGGCGGCCAAATGGTCACATTACGCACTCCACACGGCACCTATACAGACGTTCCAGTGGCTAAATTTGGTAAGCATCAGGCTCATAACACGTTAGCTGCGCTCACTGCTGCCGAAGTGGTTATTCCTGTGAACGGTCCGCTTGATGGTGATCTTGTAGGCGAGGCTCTGGGGGGCGTTAAGGTACCAGGGCGTATTGAGCAGATTCGTACTTCACCGACGATGATTATTGATGGCGGACACAATGTGAATGCTGCAGAAGCATTGCGTGAAGCTATCGAAGAAAACTACGATTTCACCCAGCTGGTTGGTGTTGTGGCAATGATGGGCGACAAGCAGGTTGAAGAATACCTGGGCGTTCTCGAACCAATGCTCAGCCATATTGTGGTTACTGAAAACTCGTGGCGTGAACGTGTTATGTCTGCCGATGATCTGGCAGTAATCGCCATGCGCGTGTTTGGTCGTGATCGCGTCACCTGCGTGCCTGAGCTGCCGGATGCAATCCAAACTGCTGTTGACATGGTAGATGCAGACGATGAAATGGGTGTCGGTTATGGTCACGGTGTGCTCATCTGCGGAAGTTTCGTCACCGCCGGTGATGCGCGTACTTTACTGAAAGAACAGGCTTCTCCAACACTGGTCAAGCCAAAAGCCGAGCGCGTTGCTCACGAAAGTGGTTTGTTGGAAGATAGCGCAGAGGAGCAGGAGGTTAACGTTACGGTAGACGCCGACGACGATTTCAATACCGACGCCAACCCAGATTTTTCCAATTCTGATTTTGGCATCTTCAACTTGGCTGATATCGAAAAGAATTTGACAGAACGCGCTGCTGAAGTTGCCAAGTCATCACAAACCAACAGTAGTGATACAAATGCCGCTGGCAGTGTTCACCGTACAACAGACACTGATAACACTGACGGGGATGTCTGATGTATCTCAAGGAGCTGACGTTACGCGGATTCAAATCTTTTGCCTCAGCAACAACATTGCGTTTCGAGCCGGGTATTACCGCAGTTGTTGGGCCAAACGGATCTGGTAAATCCAATATTGTTGATGCACTGACATGGGTGATGGGCGAGCAGGGAGCAAAAAATCTGCGCGGCTCGTCGATGGAAGATGTGATTTTTGCCGGTACGTCATCGCGTCCTCCACTGGGGCGTGCACAGGTGACGTTGACTATTGACAACTCCGACCACACTCTCGATATTGACTACACCGAAGTTACCATTTCACGCACAATTTTCCGCAATGGTGGCTCCGAATATGCGATTAATGGCTCGCATTGCCGTTTGCTTGATATTCAGGAACTGCTCAGCGATACCGGTCTCGGCCAGCAGATGCACGTTATTGTTGGTCAAGGTAGGCTCGATGCGATTCTTAAAGCCGATCCAAGCGGTCACCGTGCATTTATTGAGGAAGCAGCGGGTATTCTCAAACATCGCAAACGTAAAGAACGCGCACTGCGCAAGCTGGCTAACACTGAAACCAATCTGTCTCGTCTGGACGATCTTCTTAGTGAAATTCGCCGCCAACTCGGCCCTTTGGGCAGGCAAGCGCGTATCTCGCGCCGCGCAGACAGTATTCAGGTCAGTTTGCGTGATGCCCAAGCGCGTATTTATGCCGAAGACGCTGTCAAATCCATGCGCCGTCGTGACACGTTGCGTGGCGAGCTATCCAACGTTCGCGAACAACTGAATACTGCTCAGCATGAATTAGCGCAGGTGAAAGTTCATATTGAACAGGTCGAAGCATTAAGTTCTCAATCGAGTCCTGCCATTGCTGCTGTTAACCAGACATTTCACGATTTGTCGCGTATTGAGGAACGATTACGTGCACTGTCGCAATTAGCTAACGAGCGTGCACAATCACTCCTTGGGCAAGTGGTAACCAACGTTGGTGAAGATGCTGGCATGTTAGAGAAACGTGCCACTGAACTCGACACACAAGCCAGTGAGCAGCAGACTATTGTTTCTGATGCTCGTCTGACGCTCGACAAGGCCACCGAACAGCGTGCCGGGGATGAGAAACGACTGGCATCGATTCGCCAAACACTTACTGAACTGCGCCGCACTGAGCAGCAGCGTGATGCGCATATTGCTAACCTTCGCGAACTGATTGCCCGTGAAGAATCAGCCGTGCAACTTGCTGAGACACGTTTGCGTGATTTTACAAGCCGCCGCGACGACGTGATTCGCCAACGAGACGATGCTGAACAACAGCGTCTGCAACTCGAACACGAGGCTGACACAATGGCAGACGATGATGGTGCTGCACTTAATAAAGCTCGTGAGCGTCTGCAGGAGTGCCAGGATGCGCTCAACGCCGTGGAACAGCAACAGCGTGAACTCGACTCTTCGATTATTTCTCTAACGGCCAAAGCTGATGCTCTCAGCGACACATTAGACAGTCGTAACGCCTCCGGTGCGTTGGAGAAGGATCCTCATATTGGTGCGCTAGGTAAACTTGCTGACTTTATTCGTGTTGCCGACGGTTGGGAAGAGGCTGTTTCTCACGCACTGGATACTTTCGCTGGAGCAATGATTGTTCCTGAATCTGAGAATATGATTCACGCACTTAGCAAGGCTCGAAATGACAAACTCGGCAAAGCTGTAGTAATACGTGCCGACGTTGACGATATGGCAGCTAATACTGATTCCGATTCCGAATTCAACACTGCTGTTGTGCAACGAGATCGCGATGTAGTCTGTGCTGCAACACTTGTTCATGCCAATCCTCATGCTGATGATCAGCATCGTGCTCAAGGCGTTGTAGCGGCTGTTCGTACATTGTTAAGTGATGTTGCTGCCGTCACCACTGTTGAACAGGCACAGCAGGCGGTTAACCACGGTTGGCGGTGTGCAGTCACCGTAGACGGAGAGACCTTTGCCGCAGGAGTTGCTGCCGTCGGAGGATCCTCACTCTCACAGAGCGATCTTTCTCTTGCTGCTCGCCGAGACAAGGCGTTACAGCAAGTTGAGCAGCTCAACAGGCAGAAAACTGACCTTGATCAGAAGGTTACACAAGCTCGAGACGCACGCAACCAAGCACGATTTGCGGTTGATACCGAATCTCAACGGCGTACCGAGGCTCGGCTCAAAGCGCAGCAAACTGAACGCGCTTTAAAATCCGCTGCTGACCGTGTGGCTGGATTTGCCAAGCAGATCGCCTCACTGGACGAGACCATCAATGCCACGCGCGACGAAGGGAACACGCACCGTCTCAAAGTCGACGACCTCAATCGCGCGCTGCAATCTGCTCAGGAATCAACGTCGGAACATGGCGACCTTGATGATCTCACCGAACGTGAACAACAGTTAGAACGTGAACTCGCCACCGCCCGTGACCAGGAAACAGCAGCAAAAATCACATGGAACGAAGCACAACGCAAGGCTGAATCATTGGCTCGTCAAGCTGACCTTCTCCATGAACAGGCACGAGAAGCTACTGAACGGCGCGCACGTATCGAAGCACTCAACGAACGTCGGCGCTCGCAGGCGGCTCATGCGTCGCGCATTGCTACTGATGCGTCACGGACTGCCAAACTGGTTGCTGCGTCAGTGAGTGACGTCGTTACTGAACGTGAACGGCTCCAGGCCGAAGCTTCCGGGCATGATGAGCAACTCAAAACATTGCGCGGACGTCGCAACGAGATTGAACCCACGGTGTCAACACTGCGTAATCGTGAACACGAGTTGGACGTTGAACGTGAAAGACAAGCAGCAGCATACGGTCAAATCACGCAAAAAGTGTCTGACGAATTGGGTATGACTCTCGACGAATTAGTGTCTGGATTTGGTCCGGATAAGCCAGTACCAGTACTGGATGAGAACGGTAAACCTGTTCCTCTGCTCGACGACAACGGTAATCCGGTACGTCGTTCTGCAGCAGATGCTACGTCAGTTACTGAAAGCGAAACTGATACTACTACGGACGACAATACTGTAGACAATGCTGAAGTTGACAGTGATAACAGTGATAGCGATAACAGTAGTTTTGACAACACGCCTGTTCATACAAACAACAGTGATACGGCCGACAATGACAGTACTGACACAGACAGCATTGACGACGACGATATCGTTTATCAAACTGTGCCTTACGTTCGCGACGAACAAACCAAGCGTTTGCAGAAAGCTCAGCGAGATCTGGCCGCACTTGGCAAGGTCAATCCGCTGGCTACCGAGGAATATGACGCCTTGCAAGCGCGCAACCAGTATTTGAACGACCAGCGCAACGATGTGGTCAAAAGTCGTGACGATCTGATGACGCTGATCGATGATCTAGACACCACAATGGTGGAAGTATTCCGCAACGCCTTCAACGATACGGCTGCCGCATTTGAAACAATGTTCTCTACACTGTTCCCGGGCGGTACTGGGCGGTTGCGTTTAGAAAACCCCGATGACATGCTTCACACAGGTGTACTTGTTGAAGCCAGCCCCGCAGGCAAGCGCGTTAAACAGTTAAGCTTGTTGTCGGGTGGTGAACGCTCGTTGACCGCATTGGCGTTGTTATTCGCCATTTTTACAGCACGTCCCAGCCCGTTTTACGTGATGGATGAGGTCGAAGCTGCACTTGACGACGTGAATTTAACGCGACTGATTAATGCGTTTAACGAGCTGCGGGAGCATGCGCAGCTCATTGTTATTACGCATCAGCAGCGCACGATGTCAATTGCTGACGCGCTCTATGGTGTGACAATGCGCGCTGATGGTGTTACTGCTGTAGTCAGTCAGAAACTCGACCATTCACGCGACGAACAGTGACAAGCAGCGAGCAATAACATACGGAGAACGGTAACAGGACATATGCTGTGGGAAACTCACAGTATGCGAGTAACACATAAGCAGTGGTTCACACGCAGATATCTCGACATGTTCAAACTCAACAGCAACACAACAACAGATTGAAACCACTCCCGGCACCGCCCACCAGCCAAGCCCAAAATGCGCAAAACATCGGACACTACTAAAACCGAACACTAACCGAGCTTGACAACACGCTAAACGACTAACAACTAAACCCACACTGAACAACAGCATCAAGCCTAAAGTGCTCAAACCGAACACTACCGGTACAACCAAGCATGATGCGCAGAATGTTGTGTGTGCGGTGTTGTGCTGTCTACTGCTCGTTGAGTGGTTCTGTCAGGGCCTGCTTTGCCACATGGTCGTCGCCTGCATAGTCGGTGTGATGACCGAGATTCTTAATCCACCGCTCTTCGCCTTTTCCGATGAGTAGGACGATGTCGGTGCGTTCGGGGTGTTGGCGAGCATCGAAAATCGCTGCGCGCACAGCTTCCGTACGATCTTCAATCACTGTTGTTTGAACATCAGGCTCCGTCACGTAACGCAACATATCGTTGCAAATATCAATAAACGGTTCCGTGTCAGTATCTTCAGCAGTGAACACAAAACGGCTAATGCGTTTTTGCGCGGTTTGGACGATTTCTTGTCGGCGGTTGTAGGCTTTGTTGCCTGCGGCGCCGGTGACGAGGGTGGTGTGGGGGTGGTTGGGGTATTGGTGGTCGATGTAGTCGAGGAGTGCGGCGACGCTGGCGTGGTTGTGGGCGTAGTCGACGATGACGGTGGTGTTGGTGGTGGGGTCGGTGAGTGTTTCCATGCGTCCGGGGACGTGGGTGTGTTCGATGGCGTGTATGGCGGGGTGGTCGGCGGGGATGCCGGCGTTGATGGCTATGGCTATGGCTGCGGTGGCGTTGGAGGCGTTGAAGTCTCCTGGCATGTCGAGGGTGAGTGTGGTGGTGGGTTGGTTGTTAACGGTGATGGTGAGGGTGTTGGTGGTGGTGATGTGTGCGGTGACGAGTTGAGGATGGTTAACGGGGGTGTTCGCACTGGTTGCGTTGGTTGTATTGGTTGTATCAGTTGTACTGGTTGTGGTGTTGGTGGTTGGTGGTGGTGTGTGTGTGGTGGTGTATTCGGTGATGGTGGTGTGGTATTGGGTGGCGTCTTGGTGGATGAGGTGGTGGTGGTTGGTGGTGGTGTTGAGGATGAGGTGTCGGGTGTTGTGGGTGATTTGGCGTTTGCAGTTGAGGTAGTCCTCGTAGGTGGGGTGTTCGATATCGCTGATGTGGTCGGGGGTGATGTTGAGGAATGCGGCGATGTCGAAGGTGAGTCCGTAGACGCGGTGGGTTTTGTAGGCTTGGCTGGAGACTTCCATGACGAGGTAGCGCATGTTGTTGTTGACGGCTTGGCGCATCATGTGCATGGCGTCGAGGGATTCTGGGGTGGTGAGTTGTGCTTCTTGTCGGGTGTGGCCGTCGAGACAGTTGGTGGTTGAGGAGAACATGGCGGCGTGGCCGTGTGAGTAGGTGTTGAGGATGGCGTGGGTGAGGTAGGTGGTGGTGGTTTTGCCTTTGGTGCCGGTGATGCCGATCAGGGTGAGGTCTTTTTCGGGGTGGTTGTAGTATTCCGCGGCTAGCAGGCTCATGGCTTGGCGTACGTTGTTGACGATGAGTCCTGGCGCGTTGGTGTAAGCGGATTTGTCGGTTTCGGATACGTAGGCGGCGAGACCCTGGTTGTCTATGTTGGTTAGGTATTGGTCGTGGAATCGTCCTTTGATGAAGAGAAGGCTTCCGGGGGTGACGGTTCGTGTGTCGTATGTTAACGCGGTGAATGGTGTTGTTGAGCCAGGGATTTCGTTGGGGTCAAGTGTCCATAAGTCCTGGTGGATGATCTCACGTAATAAACCATGCGACATCAACACACGCACAGCAGACGCAACAGACAAAGTGGGCATGTCAGTCATGATTAGTGCCTTCTTTCTTGACGAGCATGGTCTTCTAGCCGCAAACGACTTGACTCCTGGTTTGTGTAATCAGTGACTGGATTGTATCGACAATATTGATCCGAATCACCAAGATCGAGATTACTCGTGGCCATAGGAGAAAGCGTGTCGACAGGTGTTGTCAAGAGTCGTTGCGCAATAATGCGTCACCTTGTTCACAACCACGCGTCATGTATAGGTTGGCGACCGCGCTTACCGAGCCACGCGTTAAAAGATTCACGCCATGTGGAATGTGCGTTGCGCTGCCATTCCATTAGATCGTTAAGCGTAATTCGTCCAACCTGCGGATACAGCGTTGCCATCGGTTGGATAAGATCCACTGCAGCAATGGTGTCGCTTGTGGCGTCGTGAAAATCACCATTAGGTTCTACACCATAGTATTCGGTGGTGTACGTCAGTGTGCGTTTGCCAGAGCGGCGAGATATCGAGCGGTCAATTACCAGCGGGTCAACTACCAGCAATGTGCTGTTATCAAGTCGGTCGTCAACTGTGGGCAGCTGCCAGCGTTCCAGATCGGCAGCAAGCATATGCACATCAAACGGCGCGTTGTAGGCCAGCAGCGGAATGCGCTTGCGCTGAGCAGCAGCAATAGTAGCGGCGATATGTTCCAAGGCATCCACAGGTTCTTCTCCATGCTCAGCAAGGAACTCATCAGTAAAACCATTGATGGCACTGGCCCGTGGATTCATACGACGGTGAGGATTAATAATCCACTCGCCAATAACGTCGGCGTCCCCGCCCACAGCAGGATTGCGCAACACCAGCGTGGCAGACACAATGGCATCTTTGCCAGCTATAGTGCCAGTGGTTTCCGTATCAAATCCCAGTAGCCACGATTCTCCCAACGTGGTATCAGTATTCTGTTCAGGGGCAGCGTTGATAGCTTCCATCACATTCGTCATAGTGTTCTATTGTGGCGATTATTTCAGACAAGACTTTATGATGTGTGCTTTCTGCAGTCGTCATTCGTTGAAACGCAGCCTTCGCCTGTCCGAGCTGTACAATGAACTTTTGTGACTGATGAGCATGAAGAGACTCTGGCGGAGCGCCGAGAACGCTTCGAAGAACTCGCTATGCCCGCTGTCAATGCTCTTTACCGTCAGGCGATGCGTTTGACAAATAATCCCGATGATGCTCAAGATTTAGTCCAAGATACCTTTGAACGCGGTTTCAAAGCGTTCGATTCCTTTGAATCAGGAACCAATTTTGAAGCGTGGATGACCACCATCGAACGCAACGCTTACTTTAACCAGTACGCTAAAGCCAAACGTCGTCCTAAACGAGCCAACGATTCCACTGGCGAATACGACGACTGGGATATTTATTCAGCATCCGGGCATACTTCAGAAGGATTGAAATCCGCTGAACAGGAGTATCTTGACACTTTTGCTCCCGAAGAAATTATGGCAGCTCTTGCCACACTCAGTCCCGAACGTCGGCAAGTGTTTATTGATGCTGCTATTGATGGAAAATCATACAAGCAGGTTGCCGAAGAACAAGGTGTCAAAATCGGCACAGTAATGAGTCGTCTTAACAGGGCTCGTACCCAACTCAAACGTGAACTTTCCTCTTACGCAAAAGAACGCGGATATGGTAGTGGTTCACCGTCCGCGAACCGCACAATATCAGGCGACCATAATGAAAGTATCAATGGAAAGGAGACGGCATGAGCCAGAATATTGAGCGGCATAGCCATATCTCCATCACACGGCGTACTGCTGACGGCGTTATGCACACCGACGTGCATATCACTGAGGTTAACACTGACGAATGCTTCGACCCTGAATCATGCTGTGATGAGCGCGAAAAAGCGTGGATTGCTGTGTTACGTGCCTATTTGCGCCCTGAGCAGGCTCCAGAATGCCTAAAACAGCGTTTACGCGCTACTCTCGACCACTGTTGCGACGAGTATCGTCACTCCACTGAGTATCAGCACTCCAGCGATTGCCAGCACGCTGATGTTGATCAGTACTAAATGCCAGCGTTAACAAAAACCCGCACCACGTGTGAACTGCATAAGTTCAGGTGATGCGGGTTCTTTCTTACCACTCGGGTACTTACTACTCAGGCATTTGGCCTTTTGCCGTGGTTCGCTGCCTTTTTACGACGCGCCTTGCGCTTGCGTCCGCGCATGCCCATGATGGACTCCTTTACTCAAGATTGATAAGCCTACGGGATTATGACACATCCGCCGGACGTTTCACAACCTTCATGCATAAAAGCTGTTGCAGAAACTGCACTTTTTACGCTTCAACCATACGCAAGAACAAAGTGGTTGAACTGGTCTGCCCCGGAGCAATAACAATAAGATCATCACCGGTGTTAAACGCATTCGCGTAGGCTGTTTGCGGTTCAACGGCCACACCTGCAGGGTGATTATCCGGTGCGAACCCTGTTGCCGTGCACACTTGGAATGAGGTGATCGTCTCGTCACCGCCAACTTCAATACGCACGCCATCAGGTCGAGCAAGGGTAGCAGTTACTGTGCCATCCTCAGCATGATGCAAATCAGTCCACGCATCGTCATACGGCTGCTCAGTGAGCGTTTGTGCCTTGCGGAAGTCATACTTGGTGCCGTCTACTGGCTCAGTGCCCGTCGGCAACAGACGATCATCAACCGTCACATGCGTATCGGCGGGAAGTGTCAGTGAGCACTGAGCATTGTGACCATCAATCTCATCACCATATCCGTTGAATCCGTTATCCAGCCACGGGTGAATCGCCAATGCCCACGGAGCATTACTCTCACCGTTGTTGGTGGCTGCAATAGTAATTGTTAAACCGTTTTCATTCAGCTCATACGTAGTCATAACTGTGATGTCAAACGGATATCCGGGCATCAATGGCGCTCGCCACGAGAGTGTCACACATGACTCTGTTAGTGATTCCAACGTCCAATATGCGCGGTAGCCGTAGCCATGGATTGCATTATTGCGGTCATGCTCGTCAATGGGAAGCTCGTAAGTAGTTCCTTCAAAGGTGTATACGCCGTCTTCAATACGGTTGGGGTAGGGAATTAGCAGCTGTCCACTGCTAGCGGGTGCTACCTGATTCTCTTTGAAAGGAACAATAACGTTTTTACCGTGGTATGTGAGCTTACGTAGTGCAGCTCCAAGTTCAGTAATAACGGCGTAATAACCGCCAGCGGCGATAGAAAACTGCTGACCAGTATGTGGTGTGGTGGTGTGGGGCATGATGTCACTTTCGTTGTGAATGTTGTATACCGCTTTCCATCGTAATGTGCAGTGTCGGCAGACTGTACCGATGGCACTATAAGGGGTGTGTCGTTTGCGTTGTGTTTTCTGCGATTGTTTGTTGTCAGATTAAATAGTGTGGCTTGTATGCGGGGATGTGGTTTTGTGAGATTGTCTGCATGTATGGAGAGAACTGATTAGTACACGGTAAGCTGGCGGGCAGTTGAATGTGTCGCGGTCACGGCCGGCGTCAACTGATCAATACACGGTAGGATGACGGAGAGTGCTCAATATAACGGAGGTATGCGGTGACGGACGCGGTGGATACAACTTGCGAACAGGGAGAAACGTCGATGCAAACAGTTGCGCCTGCTAAACGCATTGTTTTGGCTGATCCACGTGGATTCTGTGCAGGTGTTGACCGTGCAATCCTTACCGTACGCACGATTCTTAAATCTTCACCGGCTGTACGCGATGACGGTTTACCACCGGTATATGTGCGCCGACAGATTGTCCACAATCGCCATGTTGTTGAAGATTTGTCTGAACAGGGGGCGGTGTTTGTTCAAGAACTTGATGAGGTGCCGGACGCAGCTGTCGAAGCAGGCATACCTGTGGTGTTTTCAGCGCATGGTGTTTCTCCTCACGTACAGGCTGAGGCGGAGCGTCGCGGTATTCATGTTGTTGATGCCACATGCCCGTTGGTGAGCAAGGTGCATCGCGAGGTGCTTCGTTTTGTGCGCGAAGGGTGCGAGATTATTTATATTGGTCATCGCGGGCATGACGAAGCTGTGGGCGTAGTAGGGGAGGCGCCTGAGCATGTTCATCTGATTGAGCGTGAATCAGACGTGGATACGTTGGATTTCTCGCCGCAAACACGTTTAGTGTTGCTTACACAAACCACGCTTAGTGTTGATGAAACTGCAGACACAATTGCTGCACTGCGTGAACGTTTCCCGTGGATGCAGATACCGTCGAATTCTGATATTTGTTATGCCACATCCAATCGTCAGGCAGCGGTGAAACTGGTGGCTGAACAGTGTGATTGTGTCGTGATCGTAGGATCAGCGAATTCTTCAAATTCGGTGCGGTTAATGGAAGTAGCGCAAGCTGGCTTGGGTGAGCGCGGGCATGCGTGGCGTGTTGATGATGCCTCTGAGATGGATCCATCATGGTTCGAAGGGGTATCGGCTGTCGGAGTGTCATCTGGTGCGTCAGTGCCTGACGAGCTGGTTGGCGGCGTTATTGACACATTACGTGGATTTGGTTTTACTGAGGTATCTACGGTGGAAACAATTAAAGAAAACATGCATTTTGTTTTGCCTGCTGAACTGCGCAAACAGCAGCTGTAGTGCTGTAATCACCTCTATTGTGTTTGCACTGTTCTCTCTGTAGCAAGAATGTTCCACAGCGCACTCGGAACAGACATACTTTTGACGACCCTTAGTCCTTTTTCTTTACTTCACCTAACTCATTCTGGTTCTCTAAGTGGGCGAACTGTGAATACATACAAAGAACAAATACAGTAAAGGCCGCCACCCCCAAAAAGGATGACGGCCCTCACGTAAAAGTGACAAGTGGCGGACAATGCCGCACTTATTCACTCAGAGATTTCAGCGAAGTACAGCAGGGTACGAACCATGTTCGAGGTGAAGCCGTATTCGTTGTCGTAGAAAGCAACAGTGCGCACAAGCTGGACACCGTCAACATTGTTGACATCGGTCTGAGTTGGGTCGAAAACACCACCGTGGGTGTCGCCAACGATGTCGCCGGACACGATGCCGTCGCCGTTGTAACCGTAGTACTCGCAGTTAGCGAAAGCGTCCTTGAAAGCCTCGTTGATTTCGTCAACAGAGGTTTCCTTGTCGAGCACGGTGTACAGCTCGGTTACGGAGCCGTCCGGAACCTGGATGCGCTGAGCATGGCCCTGCAGCTTGCCGTCGACCTCAGGAACAACCTTGCCGATAGCCTTGGCAGCACCAGTGGAGTGGGCGATCGTGTTAACAGCGGCAGCGCGCAGGTCGCGACCGTTCTTCTTGCCACGCGGGCCGTCGAGGATCATCTGAGTGCCGGTGTAAGCGTGGATGGTGGTCATGTAACCGACCTTGATGCCCCACTTGTCGTTGAGCAGCTGAACCATTGCAGCCATGGAGTTGGTGGTGCAGGAGCCAGCGGAGACGATGTTGTCTTCAGCCTTGAGGATCTCGTGGTTCACACCGTAAACAACGGTTGGAGTGGTGGCGTCCTTAGCAGGAGCGGAGATGAGAACCTTCTTGGCACCAGCGTTGAGGTGAGCCTGAGACTTCTCAGCGGAAGTGTAGAAGCCGGTGCATTCGAGCACGAACTCCACGCCGTCGTTCTTAACCCACGGGATGTTGTTCGCATCCGGTTCAGCGTAAACCGGATATTCTTTGCCATCGACGACGATAGCGGAATCGGTGGAGGTGACCTCGACCGGAGTGCCGTCCACATGCTTGAAGGTGCCATGTGTGCTGTCGTACTTGAGCAGGTAAGCCAACGCGGACGGGGAGGTCAGATCGTTGATTGCGGCGACCTCGATATCGCCGGCTTCGCCGCCCTTCTGCTGCAGTTCAAAAATGCGACGGAATGCGAGACGACCGATTCGGCCAAAGCCGTTGATACCAATCTTGACTGTCATGTAGTTATCTCCCTTGGGATGGGCCACCATGCATCTTTATGACACACGGCAGGCCGCTGAATACCAACAATGTGTACTTTAATGCGCAGGCTGTACTACAGCAACGCGCTGTGGTGTGCTCAGAGAATAAATATTTTCGTGCTTTGTGAGCGTTCACATTGCTTATTACGCTGATATGAGCACAACTGATTGTTTACGTGAATAACAGATCGTTTTGTGTGAAGATGAGAACATTTAATGTAAGTATCAACAGCAAATAATGTGAACTACTGTCACTTCTTTTTCTGTATCCAACAATTTTGCATCCAACAACACGTTTTTGTATTCTCAACACACGCAGAGCAATTCACTGACAATCATGAGGCACGGCCAATGCCGCTGAAACTTCAGTGTCTACCTTTCCTAGGTCTCCCTCAAATTCATGAAAATGAGTAGCTTGCGGTAGAGGAGCCTCAGATGGAAATGTCACAATGAGTGTGCCACGGTGAACGCTGACAGATGCGTGAATTCCTGGGAGAAACTCATTACTAACCCCATTGACATGTGTATTGGCCATATGAGCGTGCTGAAGATGGTATTTGAGACCAGCTTCATTAACATCAAATGACTCATCAGTATGCGAAAACACTGAAATAACGCGTCCGCTAGCGTTGATGTCAGCGTCAAAATGGAGCTCACCGTCACAAATAGCAGTGATTACACTTCCGCTACCGTATAAGAACGCACTACCACCGCGCTGTGCAACCAACGCAATCAACTGGATATTGGCGATGGTGTGATCAAGGCGCCCGCCAAGTCCACCATAAATATGGAATACACGGCAGCCATGAACCCAGCCAATCTTGAGAGCGGAAAGCATATCAGGATCATCCTTTTCGGCGGGCAAAACCAATGTGCGCCCAACGTCGTCAGGACGGTCGCCTTGCAATGAATCAAAATCGCCAATAGCTATATCGGCAGAAATTCCCAGCTTGCGCAAATAATCAAGACCGCCATCTGCAGCAACAACCAACGCTCCAGTCGGTATGGTGAGAGGTTCGTTGTTGTACTCACCGGCTCCGAAAATAACACACGTTGCCTCATGCATGGCCACCACTCTAGCGATCACAACATATGAGGTGAGTGTGAGACACGCCATGTCTGGGGTTGTGGTATTCTAACCAAGGCTTGAGAAATCAAGAAAGTGGGTTTAACCCCACCTGGAGACCTGTTAGGGTCTCGGGTTCATGGCATAGCCATAGGCTGATTTGCGAGGTTACGCGCTCAGTCCAAGGCCTATTGTGCTTGCGTGCCCTGCGCGTGTTGTCGCCACATGGGTAGCGTCGGTTGTGCCACGAATCTGATCTCTGACATTGCACCAGGTGGTTCCACTACAGAACAGTCAGAGGAATGGAGTCATCATCAGCGACGAACCACGCATCAATGACGAGATTCGCGTCTCCCAGGTGCGCCTGATCGGTCCCAACGGCGAGCAGGTGGGGGTCATCGCGACCTCTGTCGCACTCAACCTGGCCAAGGAAGCGAACCTCGATCTCGTCGAGGTGGCGCCCAACGCGAAGCCTCCGGTCGCCAAGCTCATCGATTACGGCAAATACAAGTACAACGAGAAGATCAAAGCTCGTGAAGCTCGCCGCAATCAGAACACAGCCGAGATCAAGGAGATCCGCTTTCGTCTCAAGATCGACGACCACGACTTCGAGGTCAAAAAGGGTCATGTTGTCCGCTTCTTGAATGGCGGCGACAAAGTTAAGGTCACCATCATGCTTCGCGGACGTGAACAGTCCCGTCCAATCGGAGGTGTGGAGCTACTGCAGCGTCTGGCATCCGATGTAGAGGAGTACGGCACCGTTGAGTCTGCTCCGAAGCAAGAAGGCCGCAATATCATCATGACGCTGGCCCCGAAGGGTAAGAAGGTACATACTCAGTCCGAGCAGCGCCGTCGTGGAGCTGAATCCCGCGCCGAGCGTCAAGCCCGTCAGGCCGCACGTTTGGCGGCTAAGCAAGAGGCTCAGGCCAAGGCTGCAGCCCAGGCTAAGGCTGCGATAGACGGTCATACAACCGACCAGTCGGAGGCCTCTGCGACGAACACAACAACCAAGGAGGGCAGCAATGCCGAAGATGAAAAGTAATTCCGCCGCCTCCAAGCGCGTCCGCGTGACTGGCAAGGGCAAGCTGATGCATGCGGGTAGCTCAATGCGTCACAACCTTGAGCACAAGTCAGCTCGTCAGCGTCGTGCGCTGTCCGCCGACAAGGTGGTTGCTCCCGCGCAGAGCAAGAAGCTCAAGAGCCTCATCGCCAAGTAAACAGCGCGATTGTCCGTAGACGTCAGAAGAAAGCTATAGAAAGCTGAGGAATAGATTATGGCACGTGTCAAGCGCGCAGTGAATGCCCACAAGAAGCGCCGCGTTGTTCTCGAAAGGGCTTCCGGTTACCGCGGCCAGCGCTCCCGCCTGTATCGTAAGGCCAAGGAGCAGCTGCTTCACTCCTTTACCTACAACTACCGCGACCGTAAGGCTCGCAAGGGTGATTTCCGTAAGCTGTGGATCCAGCGCATTAATGCTGCTGTCCGTGCTGAAGGCATGACTTACAACCGTTTCATCCAGGGCATCAAGCTTGCTGGTATCGATCTGGATCGTCGCGCTCTTGCCGAGTTGGCTGTTTCCGATCCGGAAACTTTCAAGGCAATTGTTGCTGAAGCCAAGAACGCCCTGCCTGAAGACGTCAACGCTCCGGTTGTAGCCTGACCTGTTGTTGGGTTATCAATGAGGCACCCCACTTGGGGTGCCTTTTGTTATTTGCCAACAGTCAAGTTCTACAGACATTTGGCCTATAGTCCCTTTTTCCCTAATTCCAATTTTGCAGAGTCTATATCCACGCTGAGTTGACCGTCGAATTTCAAGAGCTGGCTGGATAATGTGAGCTGTGAGCAGAGTCTATATCCGTGCTGGGTTAACAGAGCCTGGTTTTAAGGAATTTGGGCGGAGCTGGGTTATAAGCCAGAAGAACCTAGACCTACAATCAGCTAAACTCACGGAGTTCAATGTGGTGATTCGTACTGCATGGTTTTGTGAAAAAGTATGATTCCACCTCTGTATTTTGCTTATGCGAAATGCAGCGACAGTGATTGTGACAGCGATTGTGACAGCGATTGTGACAGCGACTGCGAATGTCAGCAGATGCCAGCGAATGCGTAGTATGGACGGCATGACCACACAAGATGGATTCGATCGATTATTTGAACAGTTTCTCGCTCATATTGATGTAGAACGTGGTCTTGCTCAATCGACTGTTCACGCGTACGAAGCGGATTTGCACCGATATATTAGTTGGCTGCGAGACCAGGGAATAACTGATTTTAGTCACGTGACTACTCACGATATCGAGCACTATGTGGCATGGTTAAACGAGTTGGGGGAAAGCTCCCGAAGTGTTGCACGGCGTTTAGCGAGTATTCATGCGTTCCATCGATTCGCTTTTGCTGAGCACGTGGTAAACGATGACGTGTCAGCGTCGATTAAAGCGCCCAAAGGCAACAGTATGTTGCCAGACGTGCTCGCCGTTGATGACGTCGCACGAATGCTGGAAGCCATGCCCCTGCCAACTGTGGTAACAACAACGGAAGATGCTGTTCTTCTGCGGGATAGGGCACTTATGGAATTCCTTTATGCAACAGGCTCTCGTGTTTCTGAAGCCGTCGGTATTGACTTCGATGATCTTGACTTTGACGATCATGTAGTGAGATTAACCGGTAAAGGTTCAAAACAACGTTTGGTGCCGGTAGGTGGTCGAGCGTGTGAGGCTATAACCATATATTTCAATGAAGGCCGTAGCATATTGGAACACCGTGCCACAGGAGCGTTGGAACGTCGGGCTGTTTTTCTTAACAAACGAGGTCGGCGACTATCTCGCCAGTCGGTGTGGCAAATCGTTAAAGATGCAGGGGAACGCGCGCATATTGACAGGCCATTGCATCCGCACACTTTACGTCATTCGTTTGCTACGCATTTGATTCAAGGTGGTGCTGACGTGCGTACAGTGCAGGAGCTGCTTGGTCATGCGTCGGTAACAACCACGCAAATTTATACGCATATCAGTCCGGAGAATCTTATTGAAGCGTATTTAACAGCTCATCCACGTGCTCGATGACGTCGACACTGACATATATGGACGGTATTACGCTGTTCGTGAGCGTAGCGCGATACGATAACACACAGAACGATACCGAAGACTTTGCTGGTAACAGGACGGAGAGTGAATGGACGCACCGCGACGGGGGACGAACGGTCCATGGCGTGACGACGACATGGAATCGCGGTTCCGACAAGGCATACTGCCAATCGGTGGAACCTTGTCTGTACCCGCATACGACGATGAGTCCAGCGGCACACATAGCAGCCAACGCGTTGGCGTTACAGCCGACAGTACTTCGGAATCGAACATCTCTCTTGATAAGGTAAACAGTATGCCTACGGATTTGCTTGGACGTGAATATGACACTTTCCCTGCACCAGAACCTTTGCAACAGCATGGTCCGGCGCGGATTATTGCCATGTGTAATCAGAAGGGCGGCGTTGGCAAAACCACCAGCACTATTAATATTGCAGGCGCGTTGAGTCAGTATGGTCGCCGCGTACTTATTGTTGATTTTGATCCGCAAGGTGCTGCCACCGTTGGGCTTGGTATTAACGCGAACACCGTTGAAAATACGGTGTACACCGCACTTTTTGATAGTTCTGTTGACCCGCATGAGGTTATTCAGCCTACCGATTTTGACAATATCGATATCATGCCTGCGAATATTGACCTGTCTGCCGCCGAAGTGCAGTTGGTTACCGAAGTAGGCCGTGAACAAGTATTAGCCAGTGTGTTGCGCAAAGTGCGTGACGAATACGACGTTATTATCATTGACTGCCAGCCGTCACTGGGTTTGCTCACGGTTAATGCTCTCACTGCCGCTGACGGTGTGATTATTCCCGTTGCTGCTGAGTTCTTCGCTTTGCGCGGTGTGGCACTGTTAATGCAGTCAATCGATAAAGTACAGTCGCGCATCAACCCCAGCCTTGAGGTGTACGGTGTGCTGGTGACGATGTTTATTCGCACACTACACTGCGAAGAAGTACTACAGCGCATTTACGAGGCATTCCAAGGCAAAGTTTTCCACTCGATTATTTCCCGATCAATCAAACTGCCTGACGCCACTGTGGCTGCAGCGCCGATCACGATTTACTCACCTAATCATAAAACTGCTAAAGAATACCGCGAAGTGGCCCGCGAGCTGGTCGCCCAGAATATCATCGCCTAACGTGACGAAATGATGTGAATTCCATGGTCGACAGCACGCGCGACTTGTCACAAGAACAGAACGAGACGCGGGTAGCGTCCGGTTTCTCCGTCACACTTGACGTATATTCAGGGCCGTTTGATGCGCTTCTCGGTATGATCGCCAACAAGAAACTCGAACTTACTGAGGTTTCATTATCGGCGATTACCGAAGAATTCCTTGCTTACGTGCGAGGTCTTGATTTGAATGCGGACATGGAAACAGCCAGTGCATTCCTCGACGTTGCTTCCATTCTGGTTGAATCTAAAAGCGCCGCATTACTACCCGATACCGACGACGGTGATCGTGACGAACAGAGTATGGAAGCTTTGCGTGAACGTGACCTCTTGTTTGCGCGACTTCTGCAATACCGAGCCTTTAAAGAAGCGGCCAACGATTTTCGTGCGCGTCTAGCGGCCAATTCTGGTCGATTCCCTCATCCTGCCGCTATGGACGAGTCGGTGGCAGCTATGCTTCCCGAACTTGTGTGGAGTTTAACACCGCAAGATCTAGCAGGCCTGGCTGCGCAAGCATTCGCTAACGCTCCCGCCAGCGAAGTATCGATTCATCAGCTGCATGTGCCGATGGTCGATCTACGTGTCCAATCCGCGCTGGTACGTGACCGGCTGCGAGCATTGGCTCCTGGGCAATCAACAACTTTTGCTGAATTAACCACGGATGCGCATACGAGTATTGAAGTCGTCGCACGATTCCTTGCCGTGTTGGCGTTCTTCAAACAAGGCGTATTGCAATTCAAACAGGATGGCCCATACGAGACGCTGCATCTGCGATGGATGGGCGATGCTGATACTGGCGGTGATGTTGACATTAGCGATAAGGATTTCGCCTAACCAGCTGGGAAGGAACAGACGATGAATGAACGTGACACAACCACTCAATCTGGCTCGTCAGAACCAGCACGTCCAGAATACGTAGATTTTGATGTTGATGATTTTCCCGGTGGCTTGGCTTCTTGCCTGGAAGCAATTTTGATGGTTGCTGACCAGCCGCAACAAACTGCCGATTTAGCACGCGTGTTGGCCGTTGATGAATCGCGTGTACTCAGCGCACTACAAGCATTACGTGACGAATACGACGGCAAAAACACCGTTATTAACAGCGCCACTGATAAAAGTGTCACTGCTGAAAATGCCACCACCGATGACACTATCACCGACAACGTAACAGCCGACAATACAAAGACTGATAGTACCGGTGTTAAGAACACAGGCAGTGAGACAAGCACTGCGGCCAATATCGCGGCAAACACCGTGGTAAGCACCGCGAATAACATCAATAATCGTTTATCACAGTCTCAC
>CAYQJZ010000007.1:15523-26105 GCA_964417995.1 uncultured Bifidobacterium sp. | reverse complement strand
AAACACCGTGGTAAGCACCGCGAATAACATCAATAATCGTTTATCACAGTCTCACGCTCCGAGAGGTTTTGAACTACGCCATACAGCGCGCGGATGGCAATTTGCCAGCCGTATCGATTTTGAACCCGTGGTATCTGCTTTTGTTACTGACGGTCAGACCGCTCGCTTATCACAGGCCGCATTGGAAGCGCTCGCAATCATTGCTTACAAACAGCCGATAACGCGCGCACAGATTTCAGCTATCCGAGGAGTAAATTCCGATGGTGTGGTGCGTTCGCTGGTTGTGCGAGGTTTGGTTCGCGAGGAAGGCGTGGATCCTGATTCGCGAGCTGCGTTGTTAATCACTTCTGGACTGTTTTTAGAGAAAATGGGTCTCGACTCTCTTGATCAGCTGCCTGAGTTGGCGCCTTTCCTGCCAAATTCGGCGGCTGATGTAGACAACAACAGTGACAGTGATAACTGACACCATCACTAATTCGACAGGCAACACTCGACTACACATTTAACGCGAAGAAGTTGGGTTTTTAGTCGTTACCCGTGGTGAAGGAGTAACCTATCGTGGGAATAGCGGTGTGACAGATGTAGTAACAATACGCACCGGTGACAGATGGGAGCAGTACTGTGGTACTTCAAATCAGGGATATCCACAAACAATACAAAACCGGTGATTTCGTTCAAAAAGCATTAGATGGTGTGAGTCTGAATCTGCGCGACAACGAATTTGTGGCAATTCTCGGCCCGTCTGGTTCCGGTAAAACCACGCTGTTGAACATTATCGGTGGACTTGATCGTTACGATTCCGGCGATTTGGTGATTAACGGAACATCAACCAAAAAATATCGTGACCGTGACTGGGACTCTTACCGTAACCACACCATTGGCTTCGTTTTCCAGAGCTACAACCTGATTCCGCATCAGTCAGTACTGGCCAATGTTGAACTTGCCTTAACAATTTCTGGTGTATCACGGGCCAAACGCCGTCAGCGAGCATATCAGGCGCTTGCTCAAGTTGGCCTTGGTGAACACGCGCATAAAAAACCGAATCAGCTGTCTGGTGGCCAGATGCAGCGTGTAGCTATTGCCCGCGCTCTGGTTAACGATCCAGACATTGTGCTCGCAGATGAACCTACTGGTGCACTGGATTCCGACACGTCCGTGCAAATTATGGAGCTACTGAAAGAAGTTGCTCACGACCGTCTGGTTGTTATGGTGACGCATAACCCGGAACTCGCTCAACAGTATGCCACCCGCATCGTTAATCTGCGCGACGGACATATTCTCGACGATTCCAACCCGTACGTTATTGACGAGGCTGATGCTGAACCAGCAGTTCACCGCACAATGGGCAAAGCATCAATGTCGTTCGGTACGGCCGTTGCCTTAAGCTTCAACAATTTGCGTACCAAAATGGCTCGCACCGTGCTCACCTCAGCTGCCGGATCAATTGGCATCATCGGTATTGCATTGATACTTTCCATTTCCACTGGTGTGAACAACTACATTACCGATATTCAACGCGATACGATGACCGCATATCCGATATCTATCGAGGAACAAAGTTGGGATTTGGAATCCCTGATGGAACAAGACACATCAGGCGACGAACCACAAGAAGATGACCGCAATGATGACGACGCAGTGTATGCGGACGATTCCAGCTTTACTCGCGCGTCAACAATCACCAGCAGTATCACCGAGAACAACCTGACAGCTTTCAAGGAATACCTCGACGATCCAGACAGTGAAATCCACCAATACATTGGAACCAACGGTATTCGCTACTCGTATGACGTTAAATTCTCAGTTGTCTCCTACGATCCTGATGGCACGCTGGTTGATGCTGACGGCGTGACTTTTTCTGACTCGTCTACGCTGAGTTCGCAGATGGCCAGCGGCAGCTCATTCGATTCCAGTAGTGCAATATCTCTTCTCACCGGTGATAGCGACGACAATTCTGCTCCCAGCTCTTTCGACGAGATTATGGCCGGCGCGGACGACGATCTCATCAGCGCTGTCATCACCGACAATTACGAGGTTGTACAAGGCAGTTGGCCGCAATCTGAAGACGAAGTTGTACTGGTGGTGAATCGTAACAACGAAGTTTCTCTCAGTGTGCTGTACGAGCTTGGTTTGCTACCTGAAAGCGACTATGAGGATTTAGTAGAGCAGCTCAACGACGGTGAAGAAATTGAAGAGCAAAATATCAGCGTCGACTTTGACGATGTGATGAACCAGACACTGTACCTGATCCCGGCATGCGACCAGTATGTACAAGACGATGACGGCTTATACAGCTATGTTGGTAACAACGCTGACGAGATGGCTGAGCTTGCAGAAGACGCGATGCAGCTGAAAATTGTTGGTGTTGTTCGCCCTGTTGAAGACGCTGACTCCACTGATATTAACGGGTCAATCGGCTACACCCATGCACTCACCGAATACCTGATTGACTACACCGACAGCAGTGCGATTGTCACCGATCAGGAAAGCGATCCCGACGTTAACGTGCTTAATGGTTTGACCTTTTCTCCCTCTGATGACGAAACAAAGGTTGCTGACGCCAAAATCTATGTTGACAGCTTGGGTGTGTCTGAGAAGGCTCAACTTGCCAGTAACCTGTTGGCAGCAGTAGGCGGTGATGCCAGCGATTATGTCGCCACTGACACAACAGACAGCAGTGCGTCTGATAGCGTCAGCAGTGAAGAAACACTCGCACAGCAGCTTGACGTGTATTTAGAAACAGCGGATGATGAGGTTTTCATTGCCATCTATGACGACTATGTGTCCACTGGTGATTACGATGACAATCTTGACTCCTTCGGCGTAGTCAGTCGCGATGCGCCCAGTTCAATCAACATTTACTGCGACAGCTTTGAAGACAAAGACGGCGTTTCTACTGCCATTGACAACTACAATGCCAGCGCCGACGAGGAAGACCAAATCACCTACGTTGACTATGTAGGCGTGCTCATGAGTTCAGTGACCACTATTGTTAACGTGATCACCTACGTTCTTATTGCTTTTGTAGCGGTTTCGCTTGTGGTTTCGTCAATCATGATCGGCATCATTACATATATTTCCGTACTGGAACGCACCAAAGAGATTGGTATTTTGCGTGCAATGGGCGCTTCAAAACACAATGTGTCTTCAGTGTTCAACGCGGAAACGGGCATGATTGGTCTCTGCGCAGGCTTAATCGGTATAGGAGTGACATTATTGCTGCTGATACCTGGCAATATGGTTCTCCACCACTTCATAGGTGCAGACAATGTGAATGCGGCCCTACCTCCGGTGGCAGCAGTTGTTCTTATTGTGCTCAGCGTTGTTCTCACTCTTATCGGCGGCATTATTCCTTCCCGTAAGGCAGCACGGCAGGATCCTGCCACGGCTCTGCGCACTGAATAACGGACGCTGGCGCTGGCATCAGCCAACGCCAACGTACGCTGTCAAACAATACGGTTACACTTGGCTCGGTTTGTGCACGGGCAGCCGGGTGAACGTGTGCCGGCGCCAAAAGGGAAACACGAGTACGCACAGAAATGCTGACGATAAGAGAGGTTTGTGATGGCAGTTCGTGGTGATATTCGAAATGTGGCAATTGTGGCGCATGTCGACCACGGCAAAACCACACTGGTGAACGCGATGCTTCAGCAGTCGCATATCTTCTCCGAGCGTGAAGAAGTTCCTGACCGCGTAATGGATTCCAACGATCTGGAACGCGAAAAGGGCATCACCATCCTCGCTAAGAATACTGCTGTTCAATACACAGGACCGTTGGCTGCCAAGTATGGCCATTCTGAAGGCATCACGATTAACGTCATCGATACTCCTGGCCACGCTGACTTCGGTGGCGAGGTTGAACGTGGTATTTCCATGGTTGACGGTGTGGTATTGCTGGTTGATGCTTCCGAAGGTCCGCTGCCACAGACTCGTTTTGTGTTGCGTAAGGCGTTGGAAGCTAAGCTGCCAGTTATTCTGTGCGTTAACAAGGTTGATCGTCCAGACTCGCGTATCGACGAGGTAGTGGGCGAAGCTACCGATCTGCTGCTTGGCCTGGCACAGGATGTGATAGAAGAAGGCGTCGACCTTGATCTCGACTCACTGCTGGACCTTCCAGTGATTTATTGCGCTGCAAAAGCTGGTTACGCATCTGTTAACCAGCCAGACAACGGCAGTCTTCCTGATAACGAGGATCTTGAACCGCTGTTCGATTCTATTATTTCCAATATTCCCGCCCCTGAATACGAGGAAGATGCTCCACTGCAGGCTCATGTAACCAATATTGACGCCTCCGATTATCTTGGCCGACTTGGTTTGGTGCGCATCTACAACGGCACGTTGGCTAAAGGTAAGCAGTACGGTTTGAGCCGTGTTGACGGGTCAATTGAAAACTTCAAACTTACCGAAATTCTGCGCACCAAGGGTCTGGAACGTTACCCAGTTGAAGAAGCTGGCCCAGGCGATATTGTCGCTATTGCTGGCGTCGATGACATTATGATCGGTGAAACTATTGTTGACCCGTCTAATCCTCAGCCACTACCACTTATCCACGTGGACGAGCCGGCTATCTCGATGACTTTTGGTATCAACGATTCGCCTCTGGCTGGTACCGAAGGCAAAGATCATAAGCTTACTGCTCGTATGATCAAAGACCGTCTCGACCGTGAGCTGGTTGGTAACGTGTCGATTCGTGTAGTGCCAACGGATCGCCCTGACGCGTGGGAAGTACAGGGGCGTGGCGAACTTGCCTTGGCTGTGCTTGCTGAACAAATGCGTCGCGAAGGCTATGAGCTGACCGTTGGGCGCCCGCAGGTGGTGACCAAAACCATTGACGGTCAGGTGTGCGAGCCAATGGAGAACACAACCATTGACGTGCCCGAAGAATACATGGGTACTGTCACACAGCTGATGGCCGATCGTAAAGGGCGTATGGAGTCGATGTCGAACCACGGTTCCGGTTGGGTACGTTTGCAGTTCACCGTACCGAGCCGTGGCTTGATTGGTTTCCGTACAGCGCTGCTGTCTGCTACGCGCGGCACCGGTATTGCTTCGTCAATTTCTGCCGGATATGCGCCGTGGGCAGGTCAGATCAACACTCGTCAGAACGGGTCAATGGTATGTGATCGCAAAGGTGTAGCCACACCATATGCAATGCAACGCTTGCAGGCTCGCGGTAACTTCTTTGTTGAACCGCAATCGCCAGTATATGAAGGCCAGGTTGTTGGCGTGAATAACAAGCCAGACGAACTTGACGTAAACATCACACTCGCTAAGCATATGACCAATATGCGTTCGTCAACCGCTGACGTGCTGGAAACTCTTACCCCGCCAATCAAGATGAGTCTTGAAGAAGCATTAGATTTTGCCAACGAAGACGAATGTGTGGAAGTGACACCGGAATCAATTCGTGTGCGCAAGATCATCCTCGGACGTGAGGAATGGTATAAGTGGCGTGCACGGCAGCGGCGTCAAAACAATCAGAATAAATAGACGACAATATGAGGCCTCGCCAGTTTTCGTGGGTTCCTACGGGCGCCCCCGGAAGGGCTATCGGCAGATTCGAACAGTGCAAATCAAACGCCGCTGTGAACAAGTAAACCCATCTTCGGGATTAGTGCAAAACCGCTAATTCAGTAGATGGGTTGGCCTATGGCTTTGGGTTTTCGACTGGTCAAAGCTGATCTATAACTTTCACAGCTGGCTGTGAGGTTAACCAACGTGCCAGCGCTCGCGGTTGTAATGAGATACACATGAGATATGTTCACCATATTTCAGTTTTCGGGGGCATACTGGTACGCATGACCGAAACATCGCACTCTTCCGACGATCGTTCTTTATTGCCGTGGTCTCACCGCCGCAGCTACGTGGTGCGCGTTCTTATCACGATTCTTGCCGGTGTAGCAAGTGGCGTTGTTGGCACGATGGCTCATCGTATGGGAGCTGCTCAGAATATTCCTTACGGCTTACTTTTGGCTTTCGTTATTCTCGGACTGTCCACGTGGTGTGCACGTGCTCGGTGCGGTGTAATCGGCATCGGATTCCATCTAATCGCCTCATCAGCTGCAGTATGGTACATGGCCGCCTATGGTCCCGGTGGCGATGTGTTAGTTCCGGTTGGGTTCAGCGTTGACATGCCATTTTTTGTAGAGAATGCCGGCACTATATGGATGTGGAGCGTCATTCTTATCCAGGTAGCGATGTTAGTGCTACCACGCAAGTGGTTTACCGTTCCTCCGCGTTTGGAATCTATCGATTGGGGTGACGAGACTTCAGAAAACGACCCCGCTATTGAACACGATAACAACATTGATACTGCCGCCGATCACACCAATAATGCTGACGACGGTGCTACGAACACCGTTACCAGTGACAGTACCGACGTTAATGATAGTGAAGACAGTACTGTTACCAATAACACCAGTGTTGCGAACAACAGCAATACCGACAACATAGGAAAAATCGAAGGCAGCGCTGCCGACAATAGTATGGACATCAGTATCAGTGATGATCAGCCAATAAATTCATAAATACCAATCTCAAGGACAATTCTGCGATGAAACCTGTGTACTATCTTGGCCCGCAAGGTTCATTTACTCATCAGGCAGCGGTCACCGCTGCACAAATGTTATGTTCAGCCAGCGTTGGTGTTGCTGTGAGTGCGGATGCTACAGCTTCTGCTGCTAGCTTGAATAGTGCTAATCTCGATGCTGCCAATTCAACTGATAACCCGAACGTTACTGCTGCCTCACATGGTAAGAGTAACGACAGTGAACCTCAATTGGTGGCGGCTTCAGACGTTCCTGCCATTATGGACGCCGTACAGCGTGGTGACGCATGGGGGGTAATCGCCTGGGAGAACAACGTTGAAGGCTATGTAGTACCTAATCTTGATATACTGATCGATTCACGCGATGCTGTCGGATTTGCTCGCGTCGGCGTTGATATCGCTTTTGATGCATTTATTCACCCCAACGATATTGGCAAAGATTTGAGCGGTGCTACAGTGAGTGCTCACTCGCACGGTTTGGCTCAGTGTAAAACATTCATTGCTGAGAACAAATTAACGCCAGTGCCTGCTGCATCGAACGCTGCTGCCTGCCGTGATCTTGCTCCTGGCTCGGTGGCACTTGGTCCGTCGATATGCGGGTCACTGTATGGTTTGACAACTTTTGCCAGCGGCGTACAGGATTATCGGGGGGCGCATACTGAGTTTCTGGTGATTGCTCCTCGCAATGAGGCTCGTGCCATGCTTGACGCTGCCCGGCGTGATGGTGTGAACGAGTTTGAAACAATCATTACCTTTATTCCTCTGGTAACTGGTCCTGGTGTATTGGCTGACTTGCTGGACGTGTTGCGCGACGCTGGCTTGAATATGACCAGTTTTATCTCCCGTCCAATTAAAGGTAACGATGGCACATACAGTTTTATTGCCACCATTGATGCAGCACCATGGCAACCGCGGTTCCGCAATGTACTGATGAATATTGCCAGTCATGGCGATTGGGTGAAAACACTGGCTGTTTACCCACGTCGAGAACGCCCCAGTCCGCCTGTTGACGCGTGGATGCTGCCGCAAGGGGGCGTACGTATAGACACTGCAAGTGTGTGTTCTGCGCAGTTGCCAGCAACAGGAACGTCTACAGATGGCATGTCTACAAGCGGTGAGTCATCAGATACGTCATTGTCTAATGGTGAACCATCAGTTATGTCATTGCTGACAACACCAGAAGCAGAAAGGGAACTGCTATGGTAGTGTCTCACATGCCATCTTCTGAGTACAACGTCGACAACGAACGTGCTATGCAACTCAAATCCGCTGAGCAATCAATCAACAGTAACAGTATTGTGCCGCCAACACCTGTTTTACAGCATATTGGCATTGTAGGGCTTGGGTTAATCGGTGGTTCTTTGGCTATGCGATTGGCTAACGCAGGTTGCAGGGTGACCGCATGGAATCACACCCCCCGCCCTTATGAGTCAGCCCGCTCATATGGCATTACTTGCGTTCCAACGCTGGAGGATGTTGCGGTCGCAGAGCCGGATGTATTGGTGCTGTGTAACCCCCTTAAAACAATGCCCAGCATCCTTGCACGTTTATCCTCGGTGATTGCTCCAACAACCACTCTTACCGATGTGGGTAGCGTGAAAAGCATGGTGCGTGACCAGGTTGTGGACGCTGGTTTGGGTGCTAACTATGTGGGCGCACATCCAATGGCTGGTAATGAACGTTCTGGTTGGGAAGCCGCTGATCCAGCATTATATGACGGTGCCTTATGGGCTGTTACCGTGGACGATACCACCGATTTTGCGCGATTCCGCGCTGTTACTGACATGATCGTCGAGACATGTCGCAATCGAATTATCGTGATTGACGATGCTACACATGATCGTGCAGCGGCGATGATCTCGCATATGCCCCATGTGGTAGCCACAGCATTGGCTAATGAACTGGTTGACCACAATGATCGTGATATTGCTGTGGCATTAGCAGCGGGTTCATGGCGTGATATGACGCGTGTAGCCCTGACCGACCCAGATCGTACGCGCGCAATGGTAGAAGAAGACGCTGAAAATGTCGAATTACTGCTGCGTCGCATGGCTGTTCGTTTAGACAATATAGCCACAGCATTGCACGACTGGCGCACACTCAACAACAACGACCAAGAGCGACGCACTGCGCATAATGCCATTGCACATTTTTTTGAGCAAGCTCAACCATTCCGAGATTACAAAGCACAAACAGACACAGCACAAAAACAGGAAAGTGTTGGCGATGGTGCTATTAGTCGGCATTGTGGTCGAGGTACAACGCAAGAACAGGGGAGTATCCCGGAATTTTCCAACGACATCCACTTAACATTGGGAAACAATTGGCAACAGACATTGTATGAATCCGCGTGCCGAGGCGAACACATTATTCGTTTTGACTCAGAACGCACAGCGGTAGCGCGTGTACTGTCGCATCTTCCACATCGCCAGTAGTTAACGCATTAGAGTTGGTGCGTTTTTCGCAGCGTCAACGCATACATTGCGGTAGAAGCGCCACACATGCTAATGCTACCGACTGTATTCAATCTACGGTCGAGTGTGAGGTCTTTCCGGTACCGGTTTGACAGTCACAATTGTTTCAGCGTCAATCGTTACGCGTTGCTCAGGGCGCGAACCATTCGCTGCGGCATCACGCATCATCTCCAATGTGTGGCCATCCCACGAGCGCACATGACCTACGTAATCGCGAAATTTCATACGATTGTCAACCGGGTCGACACCCTCACAGATGCGTACCACAATGCGTGCACCAACGGGGATCTGCTGTGGTACGGGCATAATCATCCTTCCATTGATCCGGTTGGTCACGTGCCTTAATCGTATGACGTACTGGCTTTTACAGCATCAGTACGTCCGCTAAAAGAGATAGAGACACAGCACATGATTGCAAACGCCACGCAGTTTTACAGTGGAAGCAGGTCTGCCACCACGTTTTCCATGGCTGTTACATCGCCGCACGGTGATTACAGTGGTCATAGCTGCTGAGTGGGCACCTGAAGACAGTAAGAAAGGAACGGTAATGCGATTCGATGCTCCGTGTGACGACTACCTGCAGTATCTGCGGGCGAATCGCGGTTTGAGTGAGAACACGTTACGCGCTTATCGCCGTGATGTCTCCGACTGTCTAAACTTTCTGGAACGCCGAGGCTGCACCAGCCTGTCCGAAGTAACCATTGAAGATTTACGAGCATGGATGGCATATGAGTCGCGCTCGCATGCACGGTCGAGTATGGCACGCAAAACAGTATCAGTACGCAGTTTTTTTGCGTGGGCGCACAATCATGAAATTACATCATCAGATCCTGCATCGTTATTAATGACTCCGCGCATACCGGACACCTTGCCCACAGTTCTTAACGAATCGCAAGCCGAACGTCTGATGAACAACTCCGATGAACACGTCGCGGATATAACAACAAGCGAACAGCACAATGTAGATACAGCGTCACATGATGCTGTATTTATACGTGATACAGCAATGATGGAGTTGCTTTATGCCACTGGTATTCGTGTTGCCGAACTCACGGGGCTTGATCTCAGAGATGTTCTTTTCGATAACAGAACAGTGAGAGTTATGGGCAAGGGGGGTAAAGAACGTGTTGTTCCGTTTGGAATTCCCGCACAACACGCACTCGAACACTGGCTAAACGATGGCAGGCCTGTACTGGCTACAGAAAACTCGGGGGAAGCGTTATTTCTGGGAACACGTGGGGGTCGTGTTAATCAGCGTATCGTTCGCCAAGTGGTGCATGATCGCGCTGAACAGGCTGGTGTACCGGATGTAGGGCCTCATGCTTTGCGTCACAGTGCGGCTACGCATTTGCTTGATGGTGGTGCTGACTTGCGCGAAGTGCAGGAGATGCTTGGCCATTCGTCGTTGCGAACAACGCAACGTTACACACACGTATCTATTGAACAGCTCAAGCAACGCTACGAACAAGCTTTTCCGCGCGCATAGACAAAGTCCTCGTCTGGACTGATTTCCAATCGGTGTAGGGTTAGTTTTTCGCATGCATAGACAAAGTCCATTGGT
>CAYQJZ010000007.1:0-15423 GCA_964417995.1 uncultured Bifidobacterium sp. | reverse complement strand
GCACATAGAAAAATGCTTGATATTTGAGAGCGTCCTCAATTCAGTACACAGTCTTTTCTCACATAGGGGAGGAGAATCCGTGCTTTATGGTTATGCGGTCGGTGCTTCAGTCTTTTCTTGCTCATAGAAAAGTAGAAATACTGAGGTGGTGTTGTATGTCCTTTGTGTAACAGCTGAAAGTTGTCATATAACGATGTGTTACATCTTTAAGCTGTTCGAAGTGCTTTTATGAGGGTATGTATTCATTCATACAACGTTGTGTCTCACAATATGGGCTGTTTTAAAGGTGTAAACATACATGCTGTTTATGACGCAACATCAAAGAACATGATAACTGTTGTGTTAATTAATGAATGAACCACTGTAAAAACGTTCTTAACTGCAGAAATTTACTGATTATTCTTCACAGCGTAGAGAAAAATGTGCTCACTCTACCACGTTAAATGTGCCTTGCGCTGAGAGAATGTAACATAAATGTCGCAAAGATGGGGAATACTGTAGTGCCAATGGCAATAGGGTTGGAATCACGCGAATTGTGTGCTGTGTGACAACCAATTCTTTTGCACGTCGCCCTGTGTACGCCGTATATGGTGTGGGCATCCTACCAAGAATAGGAGAAAATATATGAGAAAAAAGGTTTTGGCTGTTGTGGCTGCAGCGTGCGCAATGGGCATGCTGTTAACCGGTTGCAGCAGCTCTGGCGATGACACTGCTGCTGATACCGATGTCATCATCACTGCATACGAGTCTGAGCCAGAGAACGCGCTGATTCCGGGTAACACCAATGAAACCGGCGGCGGTAAGGTTATCAATCTGATCTTCTCGCGTTTGATCGCTTTTGATGCTGATGGCAATACTGTTATGGAAGTTGCCGAGTCTATCGAGCCTAATGATGACGCTACCCAGTACACCATCACCCTGAATGATGGTTGGACCTTCACCGATGGTACTGCTGTTACTTCTGAATCGTTCACTCGTGCATGGAGCTACGTGGCCAATGCGGCAAACGCACAGCTCTGCTCCTCCTTCTTCTCAACGATTGAAGGCTACGACGATCTTCAGGATGCTGATAACCTCGACGGTACTGAGCAGCTTTCTGGTCTGACCATTATTGATGATTTGACCTTCACTGTAGATCTCACCCAGTCTGATTCAGTTTTCGCCATCAAGGTTGGTTACACGGCGTTCTCGCCGCTTCCGGAAAGCTTCTACGATGATCCTGATGCCTTTGGTGAGAACCCGGTTGGTAACGGTCCGTACAAGCTCGTGAGCTGGGATCATGACGAGCAGATCGAGCTGACGGTGAATGAGGATTACATTGGTACTCGTACTCCGCAGAATGACGGCATCACCTTTGTGATCTATACCGATGAAACTGCTGCTTACGCTGATATTCAGGCTGGCAACCTCAATGTGATGGAGTCTGTGCCATCCGCATATTCTTCCACCTTCGAAGAGGATGAGACTGTCCAGGCCTACAATGAGGCTGGTTCCGTTCTGCAGACCTTCACGATTCCTTCCGACCTTGAGCACTTCGACACGAGTACTGAAGAGGGTCGACTGCGTCGCCAGGCGATCTCGATGGCTATTGATCGTGAATCCATTTGCGAAAACATCCTCGGTGGTCTCGGTACTCCGGCTGTGGACTTCAGCGCGCCAACAATTCCTGGCTATTCCGACTCGCTGGAAGGTAACGAAGTTCTTACATATGACCCTGAGGCGGCTGCTGAGTTGTGGGAACAAGCTGAGGCTATTTCTGAGTACGACGGCACTCTGACCTTCGCCTACAATGCTGACGGTGGTCATCAGGAAATCTATGATGCGGTCGTTAACTCCATCAAGAACGCTTTTGAAGAGCAGGGTATATCCATCAGCGTTGAAACCAATCCGTACTCCACCTTCAGTGAGTATCGTACGGCTGTGAACAACCGTCAGATCGAAGGTGCGTTCCGTACTGGTTGGCAGCCGGATTATCCGTCTCTTGAAAACTTCCTGTGGCAGCTTTTCTCAACCGAAGCTGCTGATGGCAACGGTTCAAACGACGGTGATTATAAGAACGATGAGTTCGATGCTCTCTGCCTTGAGGCTGCTGCTACCGCCGATGAGGACGAGATGAACGCCCTTTATCAGGAAGCTGAGGAGCTCCTGCTTCAGGATCTGCCAGCAGTTCCGCTGTATTACTCCAACTGCTCTGGTGTTGCTTCACTGGATGTGGAGAACTTCAACATGACCTGGCAGAACCAGCCAGATTACGTGAACCTCACGCTGTCTGACTGATAACGAGTTCCATTGAGTCAGTGAATCTCTGATTTACTGACAGTGGTGCTTAGGTTATTAAGGGAGTGGGCCTTTGGTTCACTCCCTTTTACGTATGCTGGCAGATTTATTAACAACCAAAAACTAAACTCACAGCACTGTTCAACACAAAATGCTCAAAGCTTGGGCACTACCGGTTCTTGATGCACTGTGTCCACATAGTGCAAAAGGTACGGCAGTTATATAAATTCACTGCTATTTTGCAGTAAGGCAAAGGCTTTTACGTTACATACGTCAGTGTTTTATCGGTATGTCAGCCACTGGCAGAATGCAACGCTGCTCTGCATAAGCAGACGGTCTGCTTGGTTTGATGAAACGAAAATGTAACATTTTGTGTCTTTTTCGTAGATTTATGCTGTAGACTTGCCGAATGCAATCAGGGACGCTGAGGGCAATTGTGTCACGGCGGCCCACAGGAATAAGGAGAAACTCATGGGCAAATATCTTCTGCGTAGAATCCTGCAGATGATTCCCGTGGTTCTCGGCACGACCCTGTTGGTCTATGCGCTTGTCTTCGCACTGCCTGGCGATCCTGTCGCCGCTATGTTCGGAGATAAGGCAGTCAATGAAACGGTCGCGGCCCAGATCCGCGCAGAGTACCATCTCGATCAGCCGTTTATCATTCAGTACCTTATTTACTTGAAGAATGCTCTGACGCTTGATTTCGGTAACACGTTTAGTGGTCAGCCGGTAATTGACAAGATTGCCTCCGCCTTCCCGACCACCATTAAGCTCGCTCTGATGGCCTTTGTTTTTGAGGCATTGTTCGGTGTTGTTTTCGGTATTATCTCAGGTCTGAAGAAGGGCAAGTGGTACGATTCCGTCATTCTGATCGTTTCCCTGCTGCTGATCTCGGTACCGACCTTTGTGACGGGCTTCCTTGGTCAGTACTTCCTCGGCGTTAAATGGAGCATCTTCCCGGTGACTGCTGGTAGTGATCCGGGTTTCTATGACCTCTTAATGCCGGCAATGGTGCTCGGCTCCGCATCAATGGCGTACATTATCCGTTTAACTCGTACAGAGGTCTCATCAAATCTGTATGAGGATTATGTGCGCACTGCTCGCGCCAAAGGTATGAGCAACGGTTCTGTTATTACCCGGCATGTACTGCGCAACTCGTTGATTCCAGTTGTTACTTACCTCGGTCAGGATCTTGGTGCGCTTATGGGTGGCGCTATGGTGACCGAAACAATCTTCAACATTCATGGCGTTGGCTACATGACGTATCAAGGCATCTTGAAGGGTGAAGGCAATCTTGTTGTGTCAGTGGTAACGCTGCTCATGCTGATCTTCGTAGTCTGCAACCTGCTGGTCGATCTGTTGTATGCGGCGCTCGATCCGCGCATCAGGTACGCGTGAGGTTTAAGGAGAGGACATGACTGACGTGACTACAGACACTAAGAAATCCTCCACGGTGCTTCCTGGTCAGGAACGCTATGTGGCTCCTCTTGAGGAGACTCCGCTGCGTGATGTTGACTCTGTTGACGAGTCCGCTCCATCAACGAGTATGTGGGCTGATGCGTGGCGTACTTTGCGCAGGAATCCGATCTTCATTGTGTCGGGTATTCTGATTATCTTCATTCTGTTCGTGGCATTGTTCCCACAGGTGTTTACCAGCGAAGATCCAAACTATTGCTCACTTGAACATTCTCTGGAGGGTGCTTCTTCAGGGCATCCGTTCGGTTACAACAAGCAGGGTTGCGACGTGTTCGCTCGTACTATTTACGGCACACGTACATCGCTGGCTGTTGGCCTGTTTGCCACGATTCTTGTTGTACTGATCGGTACGATTATTGGTTCCATTGCTGGTTTCTTCGGTGGCTGGGTTGATGCGCTGCTGAGCCGTTTAACCGATATCTTCCTGGCTCTGCCGATTCTGCTGGGTGCCATCGTGGTGCTGCAGATGTTCCGTACCTCAGATTCGGTCTGGAAGGTCATCTTGGTGATGGCTCTGTTCGGATGGGTATCCACAGCTCGAATTGCTCGAGGCGCCGTCATGGAAGCAAAGAATCTTGAATTCAACACGGCATCAACCGCTTTGGGTTCTTCGCCAATTCGCAATCTGTTCAGGCATATTCTACCGAACTCAGTTGCTCCGATTATCGTTATCGGTACCACGTCTCTCGGTAGCTACATCGTGTTAGAGGCCACGCTAAGCTTCCTGGGTATCGGTCTGCCAACAACAACGGTCAGCTGGGGTGGTGACATCTCCACAGCTCAGACGTTGCTCCGTACCGACCCGATGGTGCTGTTCTATCCGTCTGCTGCATTGGCTATCACGGTGTTGTCCTTCATCATGATGGGTGATGCCGTCAAGGATGCCCTTGATCCTAAGAGCCGCACGGCCTGATCGGAGAGTGGAAAGATGAAAGAATTCACATCGATTGAAGAATATCAGCGCCAGCAGGGTCCGCTGCTTGAAGTTAAGGATCTGCAGGTAGACTTCACCACCGACGACAATCGCCCTGTGCACGCTGTTCGTGACGCATCCTTTAGTGTGTACCCCGGTCAGTGGGTGGCTATTGTAGGTGAGTCTGGTTCTGGTAAGTCCACTTCCGCTATGGCAGTATTGGGTTTGTTGCCGGGTACTGGTCACGTAGTTGGTGGCTCCATTAAACTTGCCGGCCAAGATCTTGTAGGACTCAAGCCTAAGGAATATGAGAAATACCGCGGTAGCAAGATGGGTCTGGTTCCTCAAGACCCAATGAGCAACCTCAACCCGGTATGGCGTATTGGCACGCAAGTTAAAGAGGCTCTTAAAGCCAACGGCATGGATGTGGCTCACGAGAAGCGCTCCAACCTTGCTAAAGCTTTGGCCGGTGACGAGGTAGAAATCGAAGGTAACGATGATGAAACCTTCCTTGGTTCCAAGGAGTTACCTGAACTGCTGAATGCCGCTCAGGCTGCATTGTCGGGTATTGGCATGTCTGGCGACAACGTGGAAAAGACAATGGCCAAGTTCCGCGAGCAGTGGGTTCCTGGCTCTGAGACGCGTTGGCGCGTGGCTGAAGCTCTGATTAAGGCTGGCGTGAGCGAGGACGAAGCATGGCGTATTGCCAAGCAGTATGTTGTCGGTTCAACGATGGACGATCGTATTGCTGGCTTGCTGTCTGAAGCCGGTCTTCCTGACGCTGCCACGCGTGCCCGTCAATTCCCGCACGAGTTCTCTGGCGGTATGCGGCAGCGTGCATTGATTGCTATTGGTTTGGCGTGCCGCCCTGACCTGCTGATTGCCGATGAGCCAACCTCCGCTTTGGATGTGACTGTTCAGAAGCGTATTCTCGACCACTTGCATCAGCTAACCGACGAGCTCGGTACCGCGGTACTGTTCATCACCCACGATCTCGGTCTTGCTGCTGAGCGCGCTCAGTATATTGTGGTGATGTACAAGGGTCAGGTTGTTGAATCCGGCCCGTCGCTTGAGGTTCTTCAGCACCCGATGCACCCGTACACCAAGCGTTTGGTGGCAGCTGCTCCGTCGTTAGCTTCTCAGCGCATTATCTCCGCTAAGCAGCGTGGCGAAGATGCGACCTCGCTGATGGAACATGCGGTAAAAGACGAGGTTGCGATTGAGAAGAGCGAAAACATTATCGTTGTTGACCACCTGACCAAGGAATTCAAACTTCCTCGCAAGAAGGAGTTGTTCAAGGCTGTTGACGACGTATCGTTCTCCATTAAGCGCGGTACAACACTGGCTATTGTGGGTGAATCGGGTTCGGGTAAGTCCACCGTAGCCAACATGGTGCTTAAGCTGCTTGATCCTACAAGCGGTACTGTCACCTACGAGGGTGAAGATATCGCCGGCTTTAAAAAAGAGAAGTTGCTCGAATTCCGCCGCCATGTGCAGCCGGTGTTCCAGAACCCTTATGGCTCACTGGATCCAATGTATTCGATTTATCGTTCAATCGAAGAACCGTTGCGCATTCACAAGATCGGCGATAAAAAGAGCCGCGAACAGCGTGTGCGCGAGTTGTTGGACATGGTTGAGCTACCACAGTCGGTAATGACTCGTTACCCGAACGAGTTGTCTGGCGGTCAGCGTCAGCGTATTGCCATCGCACGTGCTATGGCTCTCAATCCTGACGTGATCGTTTGCGACGAGGCAGTGTCTGCACTTGATGTGTTGGTACAAGACCAGGTTCTCCGACTGCTTAACGATCTGCAAGCTGAACGTGGACTGAGCTACTTGTTCATCACCCACGATCTGGCTGTAGTTCGTCAGATTGCCGACGAAGTTGTAGTAATGCAGCACGGCAAACTGGTCGAGCATGCCACCACTGACGAGGTGTTTGACCACCCGAAGCAGCAGTACACGATCGATCTGCTTGAAGCTATCCCCGGTGGCAAGCTTCAGCTCGGTCTTGACTAATCTGCTTTAGTGAACATTTGAGCATACGCTCATACTTAACGCCCATGGTTGTTCTTTGGAATAGCCGTGGGCGTTGGTGTTTCATCGTGTCTGTTCTGAGTTTGCGCGGTAGAAGGTGATGGCTAGACTCGGCGATATGACTGACGAACAGGGTTGCGGCTCACTGGGGGCATTGGCGCCTAATTGGGACGAAGGTCCGCGCAATATTGACGCTGATGAAATTTACGACCGCTTTTTTTGTTGGGTAAGTGACGTTAAAGGTATTGAACCGTGGCCGCATCAGGAGGAGGCCATTCTTGATCTGCTTGCTGGCGATCATGTCATTCTCAACACGCCTACAGGGTCAGGCAAATCATTGGTTGCTTTGGGTATGCATTTCGCTGCATTATGCACCGGACGGCGTTCATATTACACCGCGCCCATCAAAGCGCTGGTTTCTGAAAAATTCTTTGACCTGGTTGATGTATTCGGTCGCAGTAATGTCGGTATGATCACTGGAGACACTCATATCAACGCTGATGCGCCTATTATTTGCTGTACTGCTGAAATTCTTGCCAACCAGGCGTTGCGAGAAGGACGGCATACCGACGTTGGTTGCGTGGCCATGGACGAATTCCATTACTACGGTGATGCGGATCGCGGTTGGGCATGGCAAGTACCGTTGTTAACACTTCCTCACACCCAGTTCTTGTTGATGAGCGCCACCTTAGGCAACGTGGACGCTATTGCTGCCAAACTCAACGATATGACCGACACGGATGTTGACATTATTGCCAACGCTCCACGACCAGTGCCGTTGACCTACCAGTACACTGACAAGCCTCTCGAACATACGATTGAACGTTTGGTCGATGACGGAGCCACACCGATCTACATTGTTCACTTTTCACAAGATGCCGCATTAGATACCGCTCAGTCCCTCGCCTCAACTGGTATATCGAGTAAAAAACAACGTGAAGCCATTGCATCGGCAATAAAAGGCACACGATTCACTACCGGATTTGGCAAGATCCTGCAACGTTTACTGCGTACTGGTGTAGGTATTCATCATGCAGGTATGCTGCCACGTTATCGCCGACTGGTTGAACATCTCGCACAGCAGGGTTTGCTGCCGGTGATCTGCGGAACAGACACATTGGGTGTAGGCATTAATGTACCAATTCATTCAGTGGTACTCACAGTACTTACCAAATTCGACGGCTCAAAAATGCGTCGTTTATGCGCCCGCGAATTCCATCAAATTGCCGGGCGTGCCGGACGTATGGGTTTCGATACCGAAGGTCTTGTTGTGTCTGAAGCGCCAGAACACGAGATTGACAATGCTAAAGCGCTTGCCAAAGCGGGAAATGACCCGAAGAAAATGCGCAAAATCAAGCGTAAAAAACCGCCGGAGGGGTTTGTTAACTGGAATGACAACACCTTCCACAAACTTGTCGACGCCGCGCCAGAAACCTTGGTTCCGCATCTGACAATCACACATTCAATGGTGCTCAATGAGGTTGTTCAAGGCGGCGACGCACGGTGGAGAATTGAACGACTTATTGACGACTCGTCACAAACACCTGAACAAAAAGAACAGTTGCACGAGCGCGCTGATGAAATCTTTTCTACCTTGTTTGATACCGAAGTTATTGAGACTGAAGATCGTGACGATGGTGGTAAAAATTATTTCTTAACCGTTGACATGCCTGAGGATTTTGCTCTTGATCAACCGTTAAGCCCATTCTTGCTTGCCGCTCTTGAACTTCTTGACTCTGAATCTGAGACCTACGCTCTTGATGTAATTTCAATGGTAGAAGCCACACTTGAAGATCCACGACAGGTATTGCGTGCGCAAGAGCGCCAGGCGCGAGATGCAGCCGTCACAGCAATGAAAGATGAAGGTCTTGATTACGACGAACGTATGGAACGACTTGCTGATATCACGTATCCCAAACCGTTAGAAGAACTGCTTGATGCAGCGTTCCGCCAGTACCGTCACGACGTGCCGTGGGCCAACGACTACTGGTTAAGTCCCAAGTCAGTGGTGCGTGACATGGTGGAGACAGCCTCCGACTTTACTGGCTACATCTCCCGTTACAACATTGCGCGCTCAGAAGGCACACTGCTCCGCTACCTGTCGGACGCCTACCGAGCATTGTCTCGCACTGTGCCACCAGAAAAACGCAACGAACAGTTGAACGACATCATCTCGTGGCTACGCGTAGTAGTGCGCTCTATTGACTCCAGCCTGGTAGACGAATGGGAGAATGCTGGAGCTGGTTCAGACGCTGAATCAGCAGCATTGAACGCAGCTGCACCTGGTGTGCGCGACACTGTAATAGAAGACCGCCGCGGTTTGATCGTATTGGTGCGAAACGCGATGTTCCGCCGCGTACAGTTGATGGATCTTGACCGTCCAGATGAACTGGGCGCGCTTGACAAAAATTGGGGATATGGCGTGCACGAATGGGAGGACACACTCGACGGCTACTATGATGCCCACGAATATATAAACACAGATGCTGCAGCACGCTCACCTGAACTGTTCATACTTGACGACACACATGAACGCAACGAACACACGTGGAAGGTACGGCAGATTATCGACGATACAGACGGTGACCACGACTGGGCTATTGAAGGCGTTATTGACTTGGAAGCCACACAAAACAGTGGGGAAGTAGTATTCGTTGACTATTACGTCGGCGACGAATCATCGTGACTGATGCGGTACATGGGATGAAAGGTAATGTTGTCGCTGTGTTCATCAAAGCTGTCGCAGTTTGACGATTGCTATGCAATGGCAACACACACGCCACGCCGTTCGAACAAAAGTTCGAAATAAGTGGGTAGACTGAATCGTATGACCGATGACCTGTTCGCTGCGTCTGATACGCCCGATGATGTAAGCCGCCCATTGGCAGTACGTATGCGTCCCGCCATCCTAGATGAAGTAGTGGGGCAGTCGCACGTGCTCGGAAATGGTTCACCATTGCGTAGACTGGCGAATCCTACATCACGCGGCTCTCTGACCTCACCAAGTTCGATTATTCTTTTCGGTCCTCCCGGCGTAGGTAAAACCACACTGGCCTACATCGTTGCTCAACAGTCCGGCCGTGAATTTGAGGAATTATCTGCTGTGACCTCCGGTGTTAAAGATGTACGTGCTGTGTTAGATCGCGCTCGCCAGCGATTGGTTGGTCAGGGTAAAGAAACTGTTCTTTTTATCGACGAGGTTCATCGTTTTTCTAAGTCACAACAAGATGCGCTGTTACCTAGTGTAGAGAATCGCGATGTGACTTTTATTGCAGCCACTACTGAAAATCCCAGTTTTTCAGTAATTAAACCGCTGCTCAGTCGCTCAGTTGTAGTAAAACTTAACTCACTTGAGCCTGAAGATCTCACCACGCTTGTTAAGCGCGCGCTCAACAGCAGTAAAGGGTTAAAAGGTGAGGTTGAGGCTGAGAATGATGCAATAAGCGAGATTGTTCGTATGTCTGGTGGAGACGCGCGTAAAGCGTTAACCATTCTCGAAGCAGCTGCAGGTGCTGTTACCGTAGATGCAGCATCTCACCAGGAGCAGGAACATCCTGTTATTACTGTCGATACTGTTGCACAGGTTATGGATGCCACCACTGTGCGCTACGACAAAGACGGTGACGACCATTACGACGTTATTTCAGCCTTTATTAAATCATTACGCGGTTCAGATGTTGACGCCGCCTTACACTACTTAGCTCGCATGATTCGGGCAGGGGAGGACCCGCGGTTCATTGCTCGACGCATTATGATTGCTGCTTCTGAAGAGGTTGGTATGGCAGCTCCGCAAATTCTCGAGGTTACTGTTGCTGCAGCACAAGCTGTCGCTATGATCGGCATGCCAGAAGCGCGCATTATCCTCGCTGAAGCTACTATCGCTGTTGCGACCGCGCCCAAATCAAATGCCAGTTATATGGCCATTGATAAGGCACTAGCTGATGTGGATGCTGGTTATGTGGGGGAGGTGCCGCTACATTTGCGTAATGCGCCTACGTCTCTGATGAAAAGTTGGGGCAATCACGAGGGGTATCGGTATGCGCATGATTGGCCGGGAGCAGTAGCTCCGCAACAGTATATGCCCGATGATCTTGTTGGCCGGGAATACTACCATCCGAACGATCGCGGCTACGAGCATGACGTCAAAGCACGGTTGGAACGCATTCGCGACATTGTACATGGTGAAGATAACTGATCACGAGTGTGTAGAAAAACGGGAGGATACTCATGAGTGACGAGCGCCCACTGATTGGTATTGTTCCACTAGTTGATTATGCACGCGAAAGCCTGTGGATGTTGCCCGGTTATATGGACGGGATTCTCGAAGCTGGTGGCACACCCGTTATGTTGCCGTTAACTGACAGTGACTCTGTTATCTCTCATGTAGTCAACATGTGTGATGGCATCTTATTTACCGGTGGTCAAGATGTTGCTCCAGAAGTGTACGGAGAAGAATGCACTGCCAGCTACCTCGCCACCAATCCTGAACTCAGCCCGGAACGCGACCGGATGGAAACCGTGCTGCTGCGCGACGTTCTTGCCGTAGACAAGCCAATTCTCGGCATCTGCAGAGGTATCCAATTCATCAATGCAGCGCTGGGTGGAACCCTGTGGCATGATCTGCCAACTGAAAAGCCCAGCGATGTCGAACATCACATGAAACCGCCCTACGACCAGTTTGGCCATAGTGTGAACCTGATCAAAGGAACTCCATTGGCCGTTTTGATGGCCGAAGCCGAGCAAAGCGACCGCATTGCAGTGAATAGCTACCATCACCAGGCCGTTCGCACACTTGCTCCGGCGCTCAAGCCGATGGCCACGGCCGACGACGGCATTGTTGAAGCTGTGTATCGTCCTGAATCGCGATTCTGCTGGGCTGTGCAATGGCATCCGGAATTCCTGCATGCGGTCGATGAACGCAGCCGCATGATTTTCTCGGCTTTCGTAGCCGCCGCACGTAACGATTATCGTACAATCCGTCACAGATCTCATCACTTAGCAAAAACACAGAATACACAAGAAAACCTGAAGAACCAATTTACTTCACATCAATCCAGTACCGCTGAATGACTTTTCCGTCTTTTATTGGTTCATCTTCAAGCACGCCGCCATTCCTGATTATGGATTTGGCGGATCCAATATTGTCCTTGTCACATACGATCAGAACCTTGCCGATTCCAAGTTTTTTGCATTCTTCCAGTGCCAGACCGATCATTCGTGTGGCGTAGCCTTTTTGTCTTTCAGATGGTCTAATTCCGTTGCCAATATGCCCGCCGTATGCCAAAAGATAGTCGTTGAGATAGTGCCTGATATTGACGGCTCCTACCATGCGGTTCCGCTCGTCATCCAAACAAAAGAAGGTGGAATCCGGAACCAATCCGTCGTGAGGTTCGGTTGTATCGAGGTTGCGCAGATAATAGTCAAAGTCGTCATAGAGATTTTTGAAAATGGACCACGGTGATTCATCGGTATGGTGGGCGGCATTGTATTTTGTCCATTCGTCGAGCATATCGACGATGTGCCTCTTGTATTGGTGACTTCCTTTGACCAGTATCAGAGCCATAGCTTTCCTTATGGTTTGCGTGCCTGCCGTGATTGACGTTAATTGGGAACGCATGTTCGTTCAAACGCATTCTTGAAAAACACGTATCCGAAACATATTCACCGAAACACGTACTTGAGACATATTCCCGCACAGTGTATCCGAAACGAATGCACGAGGCGGGTTTCTGAAACGTGTGTTTGACAGTCGAGCGATATTGTGCGTTCCGGACCATATTGTAGATTAGCCGGTGAGAAACATCCGCAGGTAATTGAGGAAATCAGGTAATCTCAAGAACTGGAATTCCTGGGAGAACAAGGAGTGATTATGGCTGAATCAACAATCGAATTTTATGGTGCGGCATGGTGCGGTGATTGCCGTCGTGCTAAGCAGGTGCTCGATCGCAACCATGTAGCTTACAATCATCACGATATTGAATCTGAAGAAGGCGCGGCTGAACGTGCTGAAGAGATCAGCGGGCAGAAGCATATTCCGGTTATCCAGTTTGCTGACGGTACGGTATTCGTTGAACCGACGAACCCACAGCTGACGAGCAAACTTGAGGAATTGGGCTTGATCTGAGTTGAATACTTCATCAGGTCTTAGATCACCTGACACAAGTACGTTGCAAGATGCGCAACAGAATTGCATAAAAAGCAGCAGTACTCAGGTGGAATAGAACAGCAAAAGTGGCGGTGTTATGAACAACACCGCCACTATCATATTGTGGACAGCCAACTTATATTAGTGAAACTTTGTCAGACCCAGGGTTACACTTTTCTCTTGGTCTAAACGCCATACATGAACGTGAAGCATGGACAGTTGTCATACGTAACACATGCGCAGCGCGAGTAGACCCGAATCCGACCCGAGATGCGTCACCGTACGCGCGGGCAAGATCGACAATAATGCCGGTAACGCTTGCGCGTGAACGGCATTGTGATTTACTGGCATCTATATGACAGGAGAGATTCGTGGAGTCGAGTGTGGCGTCGCAACAGCGACATCAAGGAAACCGTCAATCTAATAATCAGTCAAACAATCAGCTCAATAGCAATAATCAGGACAATAATCAAACTAACAGCCAGACCAATAATCAGACCAACAGTCAAACCAACAATAGGGTCAATAGCCAAGCTGGTCATCAGATGCATTCTGAAGATGAGCGCATTCGTCCTAAATTACTAGGGTCTATCGTTGCAGTCGGTTCGCTGGCTTTTGTGGGCATTCTGACCGAAACAGTAATGACTGTACTGTTTCCGGAGCTTATGGTCGAATTTAATGTTGATACGGCAACTGTGCAGTGGATTACTACAATCTATTTGCTGGCTGTGGCAGCAACAATGCCGTTGTCGTCATTTGTTAAACGTCGTTTTACCAACAAATCTATTTTCCTTGCGGCTGTAACATTGGCCGTTATTGGATCGTTGCTGATGATTGTTGGACACGTATTCCCATTAATTTTGATCGCTCGAGTCATTCAGGGCATCGGCTCCGGCTTGGCAACGCCATTGATGATGAACATTATTCTTGAACAGTCGCCGCGGAGCAAAATTGGACGCCTCATGGGCGTTGGCTCTCTGGTTATAACAGTAGCTCCAGCAATTGGTCCAACTGTTGGTGGTGCAGTGTCTAGTGTGCTGCCATGGCGCGCTATTTTCGTTATCGTTATTCCAGTTGTACTGCTTATCTCGTTGCCAGTTGGTCTAGCGTGCATTGAACAAAAACGTCCAACCGAAGAGGCATATCTCAATCCGTTACAGTTCGTATCTATTGTTTTAGCCCTGTCTGGGTTGATTCTTTTTGTCAATCAGGCTGGTGTTGCTGTAGGCGAAGTGTTTAACAGCAGTAATGCCACCACGTCTATTGTTATCGCCATTGTCAGCCTCGTGGTTGGCGTTGGTTCTCTGCTGTTCTTTGCATGGTCATCACGGCACGCGTTCTCTCCGCTAATTCGCCTTGGATGGTTACGTAACCGCGTGGTGCTTTTCCATCTGCTGCCGTATGCAATTTTGCCCATGGTAGGCATTGGTTACGGTTACGTGATTACCAATCTCGCACAGATATCTCTGGGAACTGATGCTTTCACTGCTGGAGCTTTGGTGCTGCCTGGTGCGTTAATTGGTGCTGTCTGCGCACCATTAGGCGGTATGTTATTCGATAAGCTTGGGCCGACTCGCCCAATTCTGGGAGCTATGATTATCGCCACCTTGGGTCCTCTGTTGATGTTGATCTTTTCGATGCATTTAACAACAACGCTATTGGTGGTGTTCTATTTCGTTTTCAATTTCTGTTACGCATTGGAGTTTTCCAATATTATGACCAGCGCGCTGCGTGAAGTCCCTGCACAATTCACACCTGATGGCAACGCGGTATTCCAAACAGCAATGCAGTTTGGTGGCGCAGCTGGCACGGCATTGTTCTCCACGGTGCTGTCGGTAGCTCAAGTGGGGTACAGCGAGGGTACTGCATCCTACGTGCATGCCACTACCGTAGGAGGCTCGTGGGTGTTTGCAATCATGGTAGCGATTTGTGTACTCTCAGTTATTTCACTGATTTGCGCGTTTGTGATTCGTTCTCAGAGTCAGCGAGACCACAGCTGATTGCAAAGAGGAGAGAGGGAAGAAAAGAACCCATTATCTTTTCTTCTCTTTTCTCTCCCTCACGCATCCTTATTTATATCCCCCTCTCTATATCTTCGTGTCTGCTGTCCTCATACCCCCTCTTCCCATACCCTCTCTTCTCACACTCTCTGTATCCTTACTCCTCCCGTACTTTCTTCTGCTACCTTCCACACTCCAACATTAATTACTAGACACGCGCAACATGGTTTTAATTCTCAAGGCTCTGTTAACCCAGCGTGGATATAGACTCTGCGAAATTGAAATTAAGGCGATAAAAGTGTGTCATGTATTGTCACCTGTTACTTCGTTTTAATTATCCGTTGACATCCAGCCCCTTGCATAAATTCGTATCCACTATGGGTCAACAGAGTCATTCTCAATGGTTAATAGACTAATAAATTCCGGCAAATGTGCCGCTCTAATCTCCTTAAGAACAATTCCGAGAATTTGTTGGGGCACATTGCATTGAATATAAAACGGAAGAAGCGGTGCACAACTTATTTCGCGTTGTGCACCGCTCCCTCGTGCGTGATATCGCGGTAACTCTGTGATTA
>CAYQJZ010000006.1:50600-58753 GCA_964417995.1 uncultured Bifidobacterium sp. | reverse complement strand
TAGCACTGGCTTCAATACCGTCCTCAGCACTGCCCTCAGACGACGAATTGTTTCTCGCCACACCTTCGACCGGCACATCGTATTCTTCGTCCATAGTGACGATAGTTCCCTCAGCGAGACCGAAACGTCGCATCGCTGTTTCAAGCGCTGCAAACTCACGTTTGCGAGTACTCTCATTTTGCAAACTTACACACACCTGAACTAATTGGAATGGCTCCATAGTCAGCGCATCGCCTACAACAAAATCAATTTCATGTTTTGAGGTGCCCTCGCGAAGCAATAATTTCGATATCGATTCTTTGCGAACTAATGTCACATCACGCCGTAGTTTATTAAACACAGCTGTTTCCAATCGTTGACCGAGATCAATTGAAATTGCAGAAGAAAATGCTGTAAACATACCTGGGTCAACTGCATACACTTTAGATACGGATCTCGGATTATCTGCAATTGCACGAGAGAATTCACCAACGGAAAACAGCACATAGGCATCCTCATAATAGCTAAGCAAATTACCTAACGTTTCTCGAGAAACTGAGATTTGCCGACTGCGGAACTCTCCATATACCTTACTGATTGACAGTTCCCGCGCAGACGATGCCAAACAGCGGGACAAGAATAAGGATGCAACGCGTTGATTACGGACACCGTATCGTTCAACTACGTCCATGGCTACTGTACGTTGCGCATATTCTTGCAGCAGCAGTAACCCTTCGGTAGCACTCATTTTCAACGGAACAATAAACCCACCACGTTCAAGATATTCCGCGCACGTATGGCGTAACACTGCCTGATCTTCAGTAGAATACCCGTCATCTTTCGGCAAATTCCCTCCGCGGAATCGCACGAATTCAGAAAAACTCAGAGGAAATAACTCACGCGAAAAAGCACGACCACGAAATTCAGTGGCGATGTCAGAAGACAGCATCTTTGATGACGAACCAGTGACATATACCGTCACATCAGCAGTGTCAACTAATCGACGTAAGAACGTTCCCCACTGAGGAACTTCTTGTATCTCGTCAAAGAAGAAAAACGCTCCAGACTGCTGCGTTTCCGGGTGCATGGCATAAAAAGTATCGACAACATCAGAAAGAAGTTCCACACTATATGGTTTGAGACGTTCATCCTCAAAATTGAAATACAAAATGGAGGATTGTGAATAACCGGCAGCGACTATACGATGCATCTCCTGATACAAACGGCACGTTTTACCACAACGCCGTGCGCCTACAACTACATTGACAAGATTGCCACGGGCAGGCGGCTGGATATCACCGAGCGACAGATCGCGTTCAAAAACATCTGGAATACCTCTGCGCTCAAAATCTAAAATCTTCTCTCGCACAAGTTCGTTAACCGCCATACACCCACCACTTCTCAATGCAATCTACATCTGCTGCTTGTCTTCTTGGAAGACAAGATTAGCAGATATCTTGTCTTTTAAGAAGACAAGATTGATAGGTTTCTTGTCACATAGGAAGACAAGATACAAGATAAGCGAGGTATACGTTAACTTGAGACAAGAAAGCAGTAAATACAACAGAGATTACGAATCTGATTCTGTTTCTTGTTGCGCAATATGTTGAAAGCTGATTTTTAGACCTCTGAGTTCGCGCTCAAGTTCGTCAATACGATGAGCTTGCTGCATGATGATGAGTTGATAAATGTCATCACTGTTGTGATCGCCGCGAGTGGAACGAATAGCTGGCAAACTGTACAGGGCATCTTCGTCTGCACCGATATCATCCGCGTCTGGCAGCGTTGTATTGACGGGAGCAACCCACCGACTGGATTCAGGAATATCGTAATAGCTTGGAATTTCGGATACATCCACTGCATTGATTCCCGTGCTGTTACCTGTACCAGCTGCATCGACTACGCCAACAGCGCCGTCCGCATTATCTGAATTAACAGCACCAACGGCGTGTTCCACATCAGACTCAGTCGCAGTACCGCTATTACGGTCGTGCTCCGTCAAATAATCTGAGTGCGACGTATCTGTATATGGCAATGTACCCGCTTGCATTGGTTTCACATGCTTAGAATGCACCGCCTCACCCGTCTTCGCTGATTGCTGCAACTGAGCATTATCCGAGACACCCGCACCCAGTGTAACGTTTGACTGCGCAGCGATGATACTACGATCAACGGGGGAATTAATAAAAGACACGATAGGCGATTTACTGTTGGCATTGTGCACGAATGCAACATCAACACCACCATTCCCGCCTATGCCAGTACGGTCAGCATTATTGCCAACGCGAGAGTTACCAGCATCTTTGCCGGCACCTTTGGTAGCACCATCATCGGATTTAACGTCACTTGAGTCACTGGCAATACCGCTGACAACAGACTCAACGTCACCACGAATATCATCATCGATATCGACACCAAAGGCACTATTATTGTGCCGCAATGCAGTGTGGCTAGCGCGGTCGATGTTGTCGAGATGATACATTTTCTTCCAGCGTGAGATGCATCGCTCAATGCGCTTATACCCGATTAGTGACGAATCTAATCCAGCGCGGCGAAAAATTTTGGCAGGCGATTCACCAGCCATATAGCGCCGAAGGCAATCGACTCTGAAGCCTTCGGTGTATTCAATTCGCGTGCGAGTGGCGTGTTCCACTGCTGGCAGCGACTGTAAATATTTGATTTCGCGAACACTGAAACCTTTTATGTCGTCCGCGTTATCTTTACGAGACATAAGCTTGTGCCTCACTCAGAAGATTATGCGTTTCATAACTCTTAATCTCACGGACGATTGGCCGATGTTAGACGTTAAACATCGATCAATCTTCTGTTATTTCTCCGCGCAGTTTGAAAAAATGCAGAGTTTTTAATACAGTGAGGATGACGTGCGACGAGTAACGGTTTTTACAGGCTCGCCGCACGTATTTTCCACGATTCCGTTCAAGAAAATAAACGATTTATCGTGGCACCCTATACTCTTTTATTCACTGTTTATTCAGCCACGTAGAGCGTTGCGTACACTGCGAGACTTCATGTACACAGTGACGCCAGCGCCAGCAATCAGCAGACCAAGAACAATGAACAATGCGATACCTGCAGCACCTGTCTGAGGGAGTTGGGTGATATTCTGCACGTTGATCACGATGGTCTGACCAGCTTCATTCTGCTGTACAAGATCGAGCAGATTGTTGGAATCGTAATCAACGGTAACACTTCCACTCTTGTCGACAGAGAACTCAAAAGACGGCAAGACTTCCCAATAACCGTCAACCGTCTCGGTTTCAACAATGCGGTAATTGCCTTTACCAAGACCAGGAATTGTCACGATACCATCCGAAAGGGATTCAAATACAGTAGCAGGATTCTCGTCATTTGCTACAGACCACTCACCATCAGCATTCTGATACAAGTCAACGTATCCATCGTCAACTTTCACCTGAACCTTGAACTTGGCGCCTTCCAGTGGAGTTGTCTTATCGCCCTGGACCTTCGTGAATTTAATCGTTGCAGGAGTCTTTATCGGTGTATCGCTAGTACTATCCTCAGATGTTGCACCATTATTGTTGATCTTTACGTCGTTATACACTGAAGCACCCTCAGCAAGAGCATCGCTATTGATCTTCACCGTGTAAGTGAGTTGAACTGTATAACCCTGATAACTGCTGTAGTTCTCATTCATCCACGACGTTAAATCAACAGTGAACGAATTAGAATCATCCTTCTCATCATCATTGGCAGGATCATAGGTCGCTTTCCACTCGTCTGAAGTCACACCAGTGGGCTTCGTTAGCATAGTCTCATTGAAGAAATCCTCAACAACAACTTCCTCGCCTTCGCTATCCATGATCATAACTTTGATGGTGTCGAACAGAACAGTCTGCCCCTTAGTTGGCGTATCAGTAAATGTGAATAATGTACCAGTCTTACCAGTCCAGTTCGGCACGTTAGCTGTGATCGTATACGTTTTCTTTCCGCCGACACTCACAGCTGAAGAATCATCAACAGTTTTCTCAACTGTGGTGATCTCGTTCTTCAAATTCACTTGACCGTTTGTCTTAGTAATCTCTGGCTCTGGATCAGCACTATCCTTTACACTAACCGGTGTTGACACAAGCATCGGTATCGCCTGACCTGTTCCGCCAGATGCAGTCGCATTGTCTCGAATTAAATAGATACCTGGCTCATCGGTATCAAACACCTTCTCAGTGTCATTTTCTCCATCGGATAGAGTGACATCACTCCATAGACTCTCGTCAATCGAAAGTGCAGTCACGAATTTACGTAACTCACTGTCATATGCAACAGCATCACTCGTGCTATCTCCCTCTAGGTTGTTCATAACCCACGTCATGGGGTCACCGTCCGTCGAAGAGTTGTACTCTGCTTCAATCTCGGTTAAAGCATTAATAATAGCGTCGCGAACATTGGATTCAGTCATAACCTGTAAAGTGCTCGCTGCATTTTCTGCATATAGTTCAGTAAAACTAGCAAGTTTCACATATTTCAAATAACGGCCGATGAACTGATCTGTACTACCAGCAACGAACGTAATCTTCGTACCAAGCTCAATGTCACCCGAAGCAGCATTTGCGGTGGTGGTCGCAGCAGCAAAGCCGGTTATCGCAAGAGCGGCAGCAGCCACACCAGCGAGGGCTTTTTTAAACATGCCCTTCATCATTTTGTTTTCTCCTTAATCTCCCTCACAGAGGGCTATGTGATTGCGGAAATTTGATATTGAGTTTTCGATATTGAGTTATTTGTTGCTTTCCCTGATGTGCCCCTACCCATCCAGGAAAGCAAGCAAGATGAGCGGGAAATCTTTTAACAACCACCGCCACAACCACTCGTGCCCAACGTTGTGAAACAGTAAAAGCACTTATTCTGGTTTAGTTTTGGTGGAATTTAGCCAGTTTTTAGGTGAGCTTCGCCCTACAAACCGGCAAGTTTGTTGAAAAATTAAAAGGGATTCACAAGTGTTAATCACCTGTAAGAAACAAGAGCTATATCCGTCTTTGTTCTATGAACCCCTTTCTTAAAAAGCAAATATTGGAATTATTTTCAGTAGAAATTCATTCCACCGAGAGGAGTTAAACGACTCATAATTAGCTATTAGCAACCGAATTGAGTCGCTTAACCCGAATGTGATCAAACAAGGCGACGACGAGACAAAAGCCATATGCTTGCGCCAATTATGGCCAATGCAGTACCCGATAACAACAGCATCAACGGAGTAAACTCTCCACCAGTCAACGGCAGTGACGATACTGTTGTAGAGCTAGAAGTCTGCACTTGAATCACTGGCTTTGGGAAATCTGTAGAGCCTTCTTCACCATTGGCAGTGAAAGTCACTTTAGCTTCACCGTTGCTAAAGAAACCTTTTACCCCGCTATGAGCGCCGGTATTATCGTCACCTGTATGAGGGTATTCATTACCGTTTTGCTCAAGATACTCTTCAGCGGCCGTAGCAGTAGTGATTACTGTGCTAATGGAATAGGTGTACCCCTCTTCTAACTCATAATCCTCAGGGAGGAATTTCAAAGTAATAGTTCTGGTTTCATCATCATAACTAGCAGTGAGAGTAACTTCTTCACCATTAGCATCTTGGAATATTAAGGTGCCATTATTACCAACGGGTGATTTTGTCTCCCACGTCTCCTCAATATGTTCTGTCCCACTACTATCTGTATAGGCTGCACGAGTCACAGTGATCGTGAACTGAGGATTATCATTAGCATCCAACACCAGATCTGCGTACTCACTCAATTCATCGGTGATGGTGACATCACTGGCAGCAAAGACAGTAACAGCACCTGCAATATCTTCAAACAGATTCGTTAAATTAGAACCATCACTGTTCGCTTCGATTGACTGCTTTGTTGTAGCTTTAACAGTGTTTACGAGATCTTTCATGTAATTTGAAGCATCACTACCAACACTGATCGCATAGAAATAATCGCAAGACATTTTCTCAGCTTGGTTCAGGGTTTCTTTCCATCCCTCGCTATCTCTACCCAGTGATCCTTTGCCATTCCCGTATTTATATGACCATGTTGGCTCACCGTCGCTAAGGAAAATCACCACTGTAATAGCACCTTCACGAGCATAACCCAACTGATCAGTGCCTACATCTAAGCCAGCTTGATAATTCGTACCGCCAGAGGATGAGATACCGTCAATAGAATTGCTCACGTTGTTACCATTTACAGCAGTCCAATTCATGTGGACGGAGGCGTCTTTCTTTCCATTGCTGTTGCCTGTCGTACTCGGTCCAGAAAATGTGACAATGCTGTAGCGAGCATCAATATTGCTATTGCCTTCCAGCGAACTGACCATCGTTTTCATAGCAGCCTTAGCATTAGCTAACCGTGAACTATTGTTGTTGCCCATACTGCTGGACTTATCCACGATAAACAGTACATCTACTTTGGCCGGATCAGTCTCTGAACCGCGAGTACCCGAAATAGATAGAGTCAGATCATAAGTACCATCATCGTTTAGCTCTGCAGTTTTATTAGCAGTAACAGTCGCATTCTTAGTAGCCGTATCATCACCGGAGTTATCACCATCACCGCTGTTGGTATCGTCATCCTTATCATAGACCAAATACACATCAGCTTTAGTTTCGCTAAAACTCCAACTATGATGGTCCAGTTGAGCTATTTGTTTCTTTTCATTATAGAAAGTCAGAATTCTGCATGTTGTATCCCAGAACAATCCCTCTTCAGTTTTCTGTGAAAAAACCATGCTGGTAACTTCAGCACCTTCATAGTTTTCGTAGTGAGCAGCGGAATATGTATATCCACTTATTCCCCCAGCATATTCAGAAAAATAATAAGTCTTGTCAGTGTCATCTGATACGCCATTGACCGAAATTTTACTAGTCTGCGTTCCGTTAATTTCATTACCGTTCTGATCTACATAGTGAATAGTGACTTCGAAATAACGACTCCACGTAATAGTAAAAGTAGAGAAGCTATCTACGCTGAATTCAGCAGTCACCGTCGCATTGGAAATATCAGAATCATCTGAGTCAGCAGACAGAGTGGAAGCGCTAGAATCAACAGTTACTGTGCCGTCAGTCTCGTCACTGGTATCAGCGACTGTATCCACAGAGTTTACATTGCCGTTCTCATCTTCAACGAAGTGAAGAACAGACAAAGAGCTGGTATCCACGTCATCGCCGAGCACACTACCCGGCACATTAATCGTTACGTCTACCGATTCGGATGGTTCAATTTCGACACCATCAGTGTTTACAAAAGAGATATCCAAGCCTAGATAACTATCACCGGAAATTTCCGACGACTCCAGCTCATCCACAATTGCATCATCGTCAACTAGCGATACCGACAGAGACACATCTTCGGTAAATGCGCCACTTGGCACAACCACCGACACGTGAATCTCATCAGTGTCCTCAGAATCAGATGAAGATACTGAGGCCGAATAAGTTGAGATGCCGTCTTCGTTTGCCACAACCGAAGAATCAGAGATTGAATCATCTGCCGTAGAATCAGCGGAATCATCAACTGTTGCGTCGGCATTATCTGCAGAGTCAGCATCGCCAGTACTCGCAACATTCTCAGCACTTTCAACATCCTCAATTGAGGTGGAATTATCGGTTGCATCAGCATCGCTGGAGGAGCTGCTGTCAACCTGAATCGTGCTGTCATCAGAAGATGATGCTGAATTGGTGGCAGTAACGGCGTAAGCAGTTGGAACCGCAAGAGCAACTACGGTTACAAAAACAACGAGAGCCGCCGCAACATGCTTGAACACGCCGGGGCGACTAGCGTTACGAGTGTCCACGTCGCCCCGCACGGCACCTTCCCCCACGTGGAATGCTATAAACCTTGGCTTGCGCATACCTGTCTCCCTTTCGTACTGTGCCCGTATATCGCGTTATTTCACTGACTGGCGCGCACGAACCGCTATCAGTTCGGCACATTCACAGCGCATAAACAGGCACTTTGAGCGGTACGTTACCAACGGATCACCAATTGTGAGATACCCCCATTTGCCGCGATTTCCCCTCGAAAATTATGGAGTCGCTAACGTTTCCAAATAATCCCCCATATGCCCCCATACCCCCGAAAATTGGTGGAAATATTGACGAATCGCGGAACTTGAAGTAGTAAACGATGCTCTTGAAAAACTTCAAGCTCACACAACGGTTC
>CAYQJZ010000006.1:42388-50500 GCA_964417995.1 uncultured Bifidobacterium sp. | reverse complement strand
ATACACATACACATACAACCGTGCACTACGCATTGCTGTGAAACACAATGCACCGCCACATAATTAGAAGGACTCACTTATGCCAACTACGCCACTGGTTTCGGTGATTGTTCCCGTGTACAACGCAGAACAGTATCTTCGGTATTGCGTGAGTTCGATTCTCAACCAGTCGTACACGAATCTTGAAGTGATTCTTGTAGACGATGGTTCCTCCGACACGTCCCCAGCATTATGCGACCAGTATGCGGCAACTGATGCGCGTGTGGTAGCAATCCACCAACCTAATGGTGGTATTGGTGCAGCACAGAACGCAGGCCTAGATGCCGCGCATGGCAAATACATCGCCTTTGCTGACAACGACGATATTCTTGACAAGCGCAACATTGAGCTACTATTGCACGCTCTTGAATCAACGGGTGCAGATATGAGCAAGGCTCGCTGGCAGCAGTTCGGCATCTCTCAAATCGACACCACTGCTGTTCAGGCTGCTATAGGCGCGACACCGCCAGATTCCGTTACCGTGTTCCGTGAACCTTTGTGCGCCTACCAGACTGTATTCTGCAAGTCGATGCGCGTGCTCGGTGACTTGTGCAGGCGGCGTACAGAAGCACGGTATTTTAATGAGGCCAACTGGTGTCGCTTATATCGGCGAGAACTGTGGGATGGACTACGGTTCCCTGAAGGCATGTATGCGCAAGACGTAATGGTCGCAGGTAATTTATATGCGCGTATGGAGAAGGTAACCGACGTAAATAGGGTGCTTTACTATTGGCTCCAGTCCAACGGAAGTGTGACTCACAGCGAACGCAGCTTTGATTTTTACCATGACAATTTTGCAGCCGGTGCAGCAAATTTTCGGCTCTGCCTTGAACATAATATTGTGCCAATGCGCAGTTTTTATACGATCGCAGGAGCCTTGACTGAAGAGAACAATAGTATTTCTGCTATTTCTCAGACCGATGCTGCACAACACAAAGAAGACACTGCCATCTACCGTGAGCTCATTAGTCACATTAGCCCCTGTAACATTCTGCGATGCCAGACGGCGCGTTTTATTCGACTCGCAGAAAAACATGTTTATGATCACAAGATCAAGAACATGCAATAAGCGAGCAGAAAAATACGTGGATAGACACCAAAGAACTATACACCAGAATCAATCAGAGATTAATCAGGCAAACGTGTAATGGTCATCGCACGATCACTGAGCAGGGCATATTCTTTATTGCGCTGATCTCGAATAACAAAAGTGCACGAGTTGTCGTCATTGGTAAAAGCCACCATATCGGTATCTTCAGAAGGCCCTGTTGATGGCACTCGTAACGACACAACAATACGGAACTGCCCATTATTAAACAGATTCAACGGCATACGGAAATGCATACATCCGCGCCCAAAATGAGTGATACGCATTACCGTGTCACCTGAATCGTAAGAGATACCGCCACGTTTAATATCGTGCAAAGCAATGGCAAGATATGATTCACACTCTTCATGGAATTCGTATTCCACATCAAAATCAAAATCATCCGAACTTGAACAAACCAAAGGCGAACGAGGAACAACTTTGAGATACGGAACGCGCTCGTTCAAACCTGTAGGATACTGCGGTTTATCAACCGGCTTTTCTTCAGTTTTCTGCCGAGCAGGAGCAGCAACCTGCAAATTCTCCAATGTGTAGCGGTCGGCAACATCGTCTTTGTTGCCACTGACAACAATTTCTCCGTCTTTAATAAGAATGGCTTTATTGCAGTAGCGTTTCACAGATTCCATGCTGTGTGTGACGAGAATAACGGTTTTAGACCGGTCTTTTTTAATCTCTGTGAAGAAATCATTGCATTTACGTTGGAAAGCTTCGTCGCCAACAGCCAGAACTTCGTCGAGCACCAGAATGTCGCCTTGTGCTTTAATTGCCACTGAGAACGCCAGCCGAACTTGCATACCGCTGGAATAGTTCTTCAGTTTTTGATCCATAAAGTCTTCTAATTCTGCAAACTCGACAATATCGTCATACATCGAGTCAATCTCTTTATGAGAGAAACCCAGCAATGCACCGTTAAGATAAACGTTTTCACGTCCAGTTAATTCAGGGTTGAACCCCACACCTAATTCGATAAATGGTACAAGTTTGCCGTTAACCGCAATAGACCCCTTGTCAGGGGTGTAAATGCCTGAAATCAGTTTGAGTAACGTGGATTTACCACTGCCATTCCTGCCAACAATGCCAAAGAAATCGCCCTTATGTACTTCAAATGAGATATCTCTGAGCACCCTGTGTTCACGGTAACCTTTGATTCCTTTGGTCCAATTAATAATCGCCTGTTTAACACCAGACGCTTGTTCAGTCGGCAAACGGAAGGACTTTGCTACATGTTCCACGCGCAGTGCTATGTCACGTGAATCAGAGGACTCATAAGAGTCATGTGAGTTAAAAGAAGTGTGCGATATATTGCTTGTCATATTGCTTGTTATTCCACTTATTATGCTGCTTGTTGCGTTGTTTGTTACGATTCCCATTGCACTGCTTATTACGTCACCCGTCATGCCACTTGTTGCATTGTTTGTTGCTTTACTTACTGCCATCACAAAACCTCAGCGAACTTCTTACTATGCTTACGGAATACGTAAATACCCAAGAAAAGAATCAACAACGTGAGAACGATAGGAATCAGCTTGCACCACCACGTGCTATACATCGTCCATACTGTAGCCGTGGTATCTGGCGCAATAAAATTATGGCGAATGTCTTGAATAATCTGTGCAGGTGGACTCAGTAATAACAACTTGCACACTAACGTTCCAGTATCATCACCTAGCCTGTCAATAATCATGCTGAGTGGGTAAATAATCGGTGTTGCATAAAACAATGCCTGCATAGCTACTTCCCAGATATGCTGAATATCTCGGAAATACACGTTTACTGTTGCCAACAGCAATGCACACCCTAAAGCCAATAAATACAATTCAAGGAAGTTCAATGGCAGTAGAAGAACCCGCCATGTAAAGTGCACCAAACCGCTACCTATGCAAAATATCAGCACCACGCACATGTTAATTGCCAAGCTAATTAATGAACCTACTGTTGCAGAAACGACGATCACATATTTAGGGAAGTTTACTTTTCGCAGTAGGTCACCGCGGCCAGTAATACCATTGAGTCCCATTGTGGTTGCTTCAGTAAAAAAGTTCCACAAGCTAATTCCCAGCAGTAAAACTAGCGGAAACGTTGGTGTACCGTCAGAGAACTTAAGAAATCTGACGAACACCACGTACATGACACAAAACAACATGAGTGGTTTGAGAACCGACCACGCAATACCTAAAAAAGACCCCTGATAGCGCAGCTGAAAATCAGTTTTAACAAGCTCTTTGAGAATAACCCATGAATAGTGGTAACGATCCGCTATTTTTTTGATGACGCTCATCGCGCATCCCTTTCTTACATGAATATGTGATCCTCATAACCTGCAATTCACTACATTTAACGTGTGAGATTAACGATGGCGTTCTTCAGATTGCGAATCGCATTAATGGGCAACCACGCAGCGTTGTATAACACATCACGCAACGGTTTAGGCAGCGGTTGAACAAAATGATGAGTCACCCATTTCAATGCTAAATGAGTTTTTCGCTTTGCTTTGCGTATGATTTCACCTTGTCGGCTCAAACGCACACCCAAAGCATTTGCCGTCTGTAAAACCGTCTCGCCCTGGCGGAATGGTCCCATTCCACGCAGCAACGTTCCAGTAACGTAATATAAGGAATCCACCTCAATACGCGAATATCTGTCAGACATCACCCACGCCGGATAGTAGCCCTGCGACTGCACTACATAACCATTTGCTCGCTCAATGGCGTGAGAAATTGAGCCATCACCACCCATCTCCCCCTCAGGAAGAAAATCGTTGTACGTCCATCCTGCTTCAAAAAGAGGGCGGAGAGCATCGGTACGGAACCAATAACATGATCCAATTGCTGACACCGTGGGTTTTGAACTATCAAGATTGACATACACACCCAAACGATCTTCTAGCAATTCCTTTGTGGCCTCAAAATTAGGTCCCCAATCCGTAGGAATAGTGTGAGCAAAATACAGCGCGTGATACGGTGGCGGCGGACACAATAAACCAAGTCGTGGATTCGCTCCAAACAAGCGCAATATATTACGCACATACCTGACGCTGCCAAGAGTATTCTCCATCAATTTGTATGCAAAACCCTGTGTTTCCGTACCGTGGTGACCAGCTTCCTGATTCTGACTGGACTTCTTGTCGTGTGCGAAACCCACCACGTCATATCCACCGTTAAGCACAATATCTTTGGCTGCAACCAGCAGTGCTGATACGTCACGTCCGCGATTAATAACGGGAACGAATTGAGGTTTGCGCGCAATACCTCGCTGATTAAAAGCCTCGTGGATACGAGTGATCTTATCTTCTGTTGTAGTGATATAAAGATCTACCTCTTCCGGAATCTGCTCGATATAGCGCATTGTGTCGTCGAGCAAATCAAGAAAAAACACATGGTAAATAAAAGCAGCTCGAGGAGTATGCTCTGGTTCGGGATTATCCGCGTCTGCTGGCAGTACATAGTCGAGGTGCATTGCACGTTGAATGTCGGCAATGTTGTATACCGGCAGAATACTGTCCCAAATTAAATCTGTGTCATAGGTTGTATGATCTCGCAGATAATCATAAAGATCCAACGCAGGCTGACCGGCTGTCTGGTCAAAAGTGAAATCATAGGGAATGAAAAAACTGCGTCGTTTAAACACAGGGCATTGGTCGTCTCGCAGCAATGCTGCCGGCATATACAGCAACGGATACGACGATATTCCTTGGTACTTACGCCAATCAACGTAGGTATCCCACGTAAAGCCCAGCTCTTCAAAATATGGGGTGAATTGCATCTCATGTTTGCGAGTAACTTCCGCATAATCAGTCCAGAGAGGCATGTTCTCCCAATAATCCCGGAAGGCTTGCGACGACACCAACGATCGCCGGTACACATGCCAATATGCCTGCACATGTGTGGGAATTGTTTCGTCGTTTACTGTCTCGCCTGCATATGCAGTAATACCCCAAAAATCTATGTTCCGAGCACTCATAGTGCGGAACATTTGACGGAATGGAAAAACTGGTCCAAGAACTGTGTCGTTGAGGCACATAACCTCGTCATAGCTTTCGAGTTTTTCCCACCCTACGCTGAGTAATGCTTGCTTGTATGCGGCAACATCTAAGCCGATGTTGTCTCGAATGATGATGTTATCGGTATATGTGCGGAAGAATTCTTCCGATTCTTTGTCGAGTGCACCATTGACAACGACGATCAGTTCACGAATATTCTTTATGAGGTCGTCGAGAAAACAACGAATATATGATGCCGCGTGACCGTTTTTATCGTAGAAACAGAACACTGCCAGTCTGTTTGTACTTCCTGGGTCAACGGTTGATGTAGATGCAGATGTTGCAGTTGTTTGTGGTATTAGTGATGTTGCTGCCGATAATGGCATAGCATCCCCCTCATTGTTGTCAACGTCTGCAACAGTTTTCATTGTTAAAGCGTGCAGTAAATCCTCTGCCTGACTGTGAAGTTCAGCTAAATATTCTTTTGATGTGGGAACGTCTTGAGGTGTTGGCGTATGTGTTAGTTGAAGAAAATCCCGTATGTCGCTCAGTCTTGTCAACTCGTCATCATCCACAGTAGCGAGAGACTTGTTTGTTAAATACTGTGCACGGTCAGCAATTAAGCGTTCTACTTCGCCAACAACAATATCCGTTCCCCAAATGCGTGAAAAAGCTAGAAAAGCATCACGCTCAATCCTTGTATCTACCCTGAGTACCAATTCTGTAGACACATGCTGGGGAAACCGCTCCAACATCCACTGCACAGCAGCATTACATTCATCACTTCCACGACTGCGAGCATAACAGCACGATTCTTGCAAAACTTGACAAATATCCTTAGCATTCCTGATGAATTGCGTCAGGGATTGCCGTTCTGTGCCTGTTATTCCACGCCCCCACTCGTAGTTCAATAAGCATTGATCGCTGATAATCAGTTCTTGCGCGTGATCGCATAAAACCAGAAATTCGTAGGCGTCTTCCATGCGTCCCATACGCACATTCGCCATTGAATTCCATGCTGCGACAGCTGTATTCCGGCGAACTGTCAAACTGATTACTGTCCATGGCACACGTTCTGCTGAATAGCTAAAAGCAGCGGCCACAATATCTTTGCCACGTAATGTTGCAGGGGCAGGATTAAATTCCTGTTGAAGTCTCGCAGCATTGGCCGCATCTTCTTTGCGTTGTGCTCGCACTTCACGCCAGAAATACACAATATCGACTGATGTAGAAGTTACGGTATCGGCAAGTGTTTGCAGTGCATGAGGTTTCAAACTGTCGTCACCATCAACGCATACTATCCAGTCGCCAGTCGATAATTCCACGCCATGTTTTCGGGATAAATGCCGGCCACGATTCACTGGTGAGTTCACCACTGTAAACCTTGTATCATCGCCGACTGTGCGCGTAATTTCATCCAGTGTGCCATCACTACTGGCATCGTTGATGACGATTACTTCAAAATCCGTGTACGTCTGCTTAATTAAGCTGCGCAAGCAGTCGCCAATATACGTCTCGACGTTATATGCGAGAACAATAATTGAGAATGTCATACAACATCCTGTGATTAGAAAATTAGAAAACCTTCAGCAGAACTCTTGTTAAGAGTTAGTCCGCGTAATTCTTTCGTATGACGATTTTGTTTTCTGCCACGTCTTTAAGATGTTGACCGTAGGGAGACTTACCGTATTTCTCGGCAGCTTCCAACAGCTTTTCGCAGCTAATCCAGTTGTTCTCATAGGCAATTTCTTCAGCCACGGCAATAGGCAAACCCTGTGCTCGCTGCACAGTACGCACAAACTCACCCGCCTCATAAAGACTGTCCATTGTGCCAGTGTCCAGCCACGCATAGCCTCGCCCCAATGTGCGCACATTCAGCGAACCATCATCAAGATACATGCGGTTAAGATCAGTAATTTCCAGCTCTCCACGCGCCGACGGTTTGACCTGCTTGGCAAACTCAACCACACGTGAATCGTAAAAATACAAACCTGTCACTGCATAATTCGACTTTGGTGCAGCTGGTTTTTCTTCAATGCTGACTGCTTTATGATCCTTATCAAATTCAACCACGCCATAACGCTCTGGATCGTCCACATAGTAGCCAAATACGGTGGCGCCACCGTTCTCAGCGTTCTTTACTGCACCACGCAGTGTGCGACCGAGACCGTTGCCGTAGAAGATATTGTCACCTAATACCAATGCGCATGGTTCGCCTGCAATAAATTCCTCACCCAGCAGGAACGCCTGAGCCAGGCCATCTGGACTGGGTTGCACTTTGTATGAGAAATTAACGCCGTACTGCGACCCGTCCCCCAGCAGTCGCTCAAAATTTGGTAAATCATGTGGGGTGCTGATAATCAAAATGTCACGAATACCCGCCATCATCAGCACACTAAGTGGATAATAAATCATCGGCTTGTCGTACACAGGAAGCAACTGTTTACTGGTCACCGTGGTTAATGGATACAGTCGAGTCCCTGACCCCCCTGCAAGGATGATTCCCTTCATGCTATACCTCATTTCGTTCACGCAGGCGTGCTCTGGTTGTAGCAATTGCAGACCGCAACAGCAATGACACCGTTATTCGCCACGATTAAACTCAATATGAGCATCATAATAACGAGCACTTGTGAGAAACAACAATGCTGAGACGCCAGACGTCACATAACGTTCATTTAGTACATCAAATGTCTGGCTTTCGTTCTGTAATTCACCAAGATTTCAGATGCTTTCTTTCAGATGAAACTCAAGTAATTCAGCAGTTTTGCAAGCTTGTTGTTGTTCTTTTTCTCTAAAGAAACACGCTCAACACAGTAGCTGATAATTTCATAAAACTACATGACAGATGCCTTTTGCAGCGTTTTGAACAACTGAACTACGTAATCACCACGCATAAACAACGTGAATAGACTGCCTTTTCTTCTTGGTTTAGCACCACTGTTTGCCGAATATTCATCAAAATTTTGGAGTTACAGACCAGAAT
>CAYQJZ010000006.1:15441-42288 GCA_964417995.1 uncultured Bifidobacterium sp. | reverse complement strand
TTAGCACCACTGTTTGCCGAATATTCATCAAAATTTTGGAGTTACAGACCAGAATTTAGAGTCACAAGCCAGAATTTAGAGTTATAGACCAAAATGTGGAAGTGTAAGCCGAATGCACGAACGCACGAATGCATTTCTCTCAGTACAACAAATCACTAATCTCTTAACATGTTTCTCCAGAAAATTTGACAGCTAAAGAAAGAGTGGACTATAAACCAAAAGAGTTAAGTAAAGAAACAGGGCCTGCTTGCAATTATCACACTAGCCGCAACAATTAGGGCTACAGGTCAACAATTATTGCCTTCAATAATTGCTCACGGCTGACGCGATAAACAACTTCACGAAATATTAATCAGCTAATTACAACGTGCTCATGTATGTTTTGAGGTTTTCTCTCCAGTCGGTGGATTGATAACCAGTGTTCTCGATTTTGGTAAGGTCAAGAGCACTATGGATCGGCCTGGGGCTGATCGGAGTGGTGGCGTTCGCGTAATACTCAGCAGTCGATACGGGACAAACCTTGTCTCCATTACCATTGGCCTGATCGAATACCTCAGCAGCGATCTCAGCCCAGGACGCCTGCTGCCCGGAACCTGTCAGATTGTATGTGCCATAATCAGCAGGCTTTACCGGCTCCGGACTGTTGTCTCGATAGCCTAGCAAGTGGAAAATTGCCTGAGCCATATCCGCAGTGAAGGTGAGCCTACCGTATTGATCATCAACCACTGTTACGTGGTCAAGCTTATCTTCAGGATCAGCAACACGATTGGACAGGGTTTGCATGGTTTTAACAAAGTTATGCCCGTCACCGATCACCCACGAACTACGCAGAATGTAATACTTCGGACAGTTTTCTACGGCGAGGTCACCCGCCGCTTTTGACTGTCCGTACACACCCAACGGGCTGAACGTCTCCGACTCGTCATGCAGTTCCTGCGTCCCGTCGAATACGTAGTCCGAGCTGACATGTACCAGCGTAATATTATGCCGCGCAGCAGTTTTAGCAAGCAATGCGGGTCCTTGAGCGTTTGCTTTCCATGCAGCCACACGCCCTTCTGGTGTTTCGGCCTTGTCTACTGCGGTGTATGCGCCACAGTTGATAATCGTGCCGTATAAGCTCCAATCACGCTCGTTGTACGCAGCAGGGTCTGAGAAATCAAACTCGTTAATATCCGTAAACTCAAAACCCTGCAAACCGTGCTCGTCCACGTACTCACGAACTGCACGGCCTAGCTGCCCGTTGCAACCCGTGACCAGAGTGCGGCGTGGTTCCATCGGTTTAACATCCTCAAGCATTGGATGATGTTTATCCGCCTCAGACAACTCACACTCGTCAAGAGGAATAGGCCATTCGATACCCAGAGCAGGATCCGCCAAATTCACAAACGTATACGACTTCTTCAAGTCCGCACTCCAATGCGCGTTTACCAAATACGAATACACCGTCTCATCCTCGAGAGCTTGGAAACTGTTACCCACGCCACGAGGAACAAACACCGCACGAGACGCATCCAGCCGAGTCGTAAACACTCGACCAAAAGATTTACCCGGACGCAAATCTACCCACGCGCCAAAAATCTCACCCGATGCTACTGACACGTACTTATCCCACGGCTCCGCATGAACTCCACGCGTCACACCTCGACTCGCGTTGAACGACATGTTGTTCTGCACCGGCTGAAAATCCGGCAATCCTAAAGCCGTCATCTTCGCCCGCTGCCAATTCTCCTTAAACCAGCCCCGAGAATCACCATGAACAGGCAAATCAACAACCAACAAACCCGGAATACATGACTCCGTAACCTGCAAATCCTTCTCAAACAACATGGCACTCAACTCCTCCACAACAGTAAGTCAATCACCAACAAATATCGCCCATTGTGTTGTCACAACGTTAGAATTCGCCAGCGATCAGTCACAAAACCGCTCGCCAGGCTAATCAGCGCGTTTATTGGCCTTGCTCGGCATACCGTTTCTCGGTTTTCTCTTTCGCAGCTTCCCACCAATTGCGATGCTCCGTGTACCAGCGAACAGTTGATTCCAGGCCAGCTGCAAAATCCGTATGCTGGGGCTCCCAACCCAACTCTGTACGCAACTTGGTCGCATCGATCGCATATCGGCGATCGTGCCCCGGACGATCCTTCACATGATCAAAATCATCCGGATCCTTACCCATCAATTCCAAAATCATACGCAATACGGTGATATTGTTCTTCTCACCATCCGCGCCAATCAAATATGTTTCCCCAATACGACCCTGAGTCAACACCGTCCACACAGCCGAACTGTGATCCTCGGTATGAATCCAATCACGAACATTCAATCCCTCGCCATACAACTTTGGACGAACGCCCGTCAAAACATTCGTAATCTGACGCGGAATAAACTTCTCCACATGCTGATACGGACCATAATTATTTGAGCAATTACTAATTGTCGCCCGTACACCATACGTACGAACCCACGCCCGCACCAACAAATCAGACGCCGCCTTCGTTGACGAATACGGCGACGACGGATGATACGGCGTTGACTCAGTAAACCGTGCCGGATCATCCAACGCTAAATCTCCATACACCTCATCCGTCGAAATATGATGAAAACGCACATCGTATTTACGAGCCGCCTCTAACAAACAGAACGTGCCCTGCACATTTGTACGCACAAAAGGCTCCGGATCAGCAATCGAATTGTCATTATGCGACTCCGCCGCATAGTGCACAATCGCGTCACACTCCGACACGACCTTATCCACCAAATCCTGATCACAAATATCCCCACGCACAAACCGCACACGATCCGCAGGAAGACCCGCAATATTCTCAATATTGCCCGCGTACGTCAACGCATCCAGCACCGTCACACAAGTCCCCGGATGATTCTCCGCTACATAACGCACAAAATTCGAGCCAATAAACCCACAACCACCAGTAACGACAACATTTTTAGGAATAAAAACCTCAGTCATGGACTCCATGGTACTCACCTTTCTGTGCAAAAACTTGTGTTAAGCCCATTTACACGTTAAAAAGCTGCCGCTTTACGTAACAAATTGTTACTTTCCAACCAACCGATATGATACCCACCCGTCAACGCAACAGTACCCAACCAGCGGTCTACTCGTGACCTAGCCAGTGATCTACTTGTGACCTAACCGGTGATCTACTTGCATACGAATCAGCAACCTACTCGTGTACGAATCAGAAGACGCCACACAGCCTGCCAGCTGGACACAGTACAGCGGCCTACTCACGTACAAATCAGAAGGGGTCAAGCATCGCAAGCACTATTGCGGGAGCCAGAGGTCTAATTTGCATACGAATCAGAAAATGCCAGACCTTGAGAACTGCCGATTTTCAAGAGAAAAAAAGACCTTTTTTACAACCTTGTAAACCGCATAGTTAGAGCCATGATCAACGTGTTTATTGGGCACACATGTGTCAGACATTATGACCGAATACTGCACGTTCTCGTACGTTTTTATCAAAACATAACTCGTGCTATCGCAGGGTTTTGAAGTAGAAACTAGAGGTAACGATCATAGCCTGAACAATGATTTTAGAGCTCTACGAGATACCTATCCAATACCGAGACAGACCCCAAGGTTCAGCTAAAAAATTGCACACGTTAGCCGACGAATTCCACGTTTTGTCTGCAATTGTGGACTATAGGCCTTTTGGTCTATAGCCCACAATTTTCCGATTGTTTTGCGAATACAAACCACTGCCATTTTGGCGCAGGAGACATGTTTATTGACTTGATTGGACTACTGCTCACCATGTCTGTAACAGTTGACTTTTGACACACGGGAATCATGGAGAGATTCCCACTCTAATTGGCGCAGTAACGCTGATCATTGTTGGATTACTGATGATTGTGACGGGCGTTATCCTTGACATTGTGGCTAAAAATGACCGAAAAAGCTGCTTAATTGAGGCTAATTCATTTACTTTGATACGAAGAAACCTTTAAAAGTACTCTTTAGACACACAAAACGTTTCCACTGTGTTTCTTTATTTTAGTGATGTGAAATAACACACAGTGAATTTTTTGTTAGGCCATGCTACATTTATAGGGAATTTAAACACATTTAAATGCACCTCAGAAAGGATAATTCCGCATGTCATCGCTGCATGGTTTTCAGGAAGTTTCTCTTGCTGCACCTGCCAGCAAGGCTGTTCTCACTGTTACTGATTCCGTAGTTCGTTTTAATAAAGCCACTGCTGCTGAGTTGGGTTATCCGGCTCATGTTCATATATTGATTAACGAGTCAACTAAGCAAATTGCGGTTCAGCCGTGCGCTGACGATGCAACAAATGCTATTAAATTCAGCAAGTCTGCTGACAAGCAGGCCGGTTCTATTAGTATCAAGACTCCTGCTGTACTTGCCGCAGTTGGCACATTCTTTGAACTGCATAACCCTTCCGAAGATGAGATTGATTACCGTTCAATGCGCGGCGTTAGCCAGCCTGGTGACAAGGCAATTATCTTCTCCATTAACGACGCTAAGGCCGACACAATGAAGAAGCGTGGCCGCAGGAAGGGGGCCACCGTTTCTACGCCAGAAAACAACGAGTAGAACAACAACCAGGGAGAGTATTAAACACTTCTGTGGTTGTGAGTAGAGCCGCTACTTTGTGTTATTTAGCCACGCTCAGTTCTCTAATTAGAATACCGGCGAGCTGAATAACACTTGGCATTAAACGCCTAGTGGGTGGGTACAACGTTTGTACCCACCCACTTATTGTTTATATCAAATAGTCGAATGTACGGATTCTGACGCTTGTCTTGTATCCACCCACTTACTGTTACTGATATTTGAGGGTGCATTCAACCTCAGTGAGTACCAAAAACTCCGAAAGCCCCAAGGAACAACCTCACGACTAATCCCAGATACACTAATCGCCCCTATCTCAAGGCATCCACAACCACCTCGGGGTCCCCGCAACGGCACCGCAATTCGCATATACCCAAAGAATCCACGACCGTCTCAGGGCGTCCACAACACCGAAATAAACTACACTCTCGGCCTACATTCCTATATTTTGTCTTGCCCCTCGCTTTTGCATATTGCACGTTGCTGAAAATACTGGAGTAAATCCATGTTTTCGTCCGTGGCTCCGTTGCACAATAGTTATGCCTTATCCAACGAAGGAGTACACATATGGCAGTACAACGAGATACCACTCGATATGATGCACAAATACTCAAGGAAGCCGAGATGTGGACCGAGATCGACGGCGATCTGGACGGTGTTCCTGACAACATAGCTTCATTGATTATGCAGTCACGTTGCGAAACAGCAATCAATGATTATCCGCGAGTGCCTTACTGGCATGACCCGGATTCTGTCGATGCAATCTGCGATATTCCTTATCTTCCTGATGGAGGAACCAACGAGGGGCAAGTGCGAGGCCATCTGCTCGATATTTATCTGCCTCATGATGCTGTTGTGCGCCGTGGTAATTCACTGCCTGTTTATATTGACATTCATGGCGGTGGCTTTGTTTATGGATATAAAGAGCTCAATCGCAACTTCAATACGCATCTGGCAGCTGAGGGATTCGCTGTTGTTTCGCTGAATTATCGTCCTGCACCACAAACTAATCTCAAAGGTCAGCTTGCCGATATACAGGCTGCATTGTGCTGGCTAAAAATTCATTTGGCTGACTACCCGGTCAATTCAGATGCTGTGTTTATTACTGGCGATTCAGCAGGCGGCGCTCTGGCATTACTCACATTGGCGATTGAAAATAGCCCGGCAGCAGCAGCTGCCTTTGGTATTGAAAAACCGTCAGGCATCGCTTTTAAAGGTGGGGCTCTGGTGTGTGGCGTGTACAGTCTCGCTTCACCTGAGCATGGAAAAACTTGCGGTATTGGCTATAACACAGCAAAACGCACGATGTTGGAAGGTATCACTGGATTGCCGTTTTTTGACGGCTTGGAAGATGCTGATTCCAATTTCCTTACTGCAGGAGATATTGCTAATAATGTTGATTTGCCACCATTATTCTTATTGACCAGTAGCGATGATTTTCTACAGGCGGATACATTGGCATTGGCCACAGCATTAGCACATAAGAATGCGGATTTTGAAGTGCATGATTGGAAAACTGATCGCACACAAACATTAGGGCATGTGTTCCCTATTGGTCTGACCTGGATTGATGAAAGCCGTCAAGTTCTCAAAGATATTCGTCGTTTTTCTTACGCGCGAATTTGATACGAATGCTGGCAACACTATATGTTTCCGAGAACTCCACGCATAAAACTCTATGTGTACATGCGCAAATTCATATTCCGTAGAACGGCGTAAGAATGCAGATCATGTAATGCCATCACGCTTTGCTGATTCATCTACTTTTGCAACCATCGCATGGTAGATATGCGCTGGCAATCTGCATTCACATCAATGACTGCCAGTATCTCCAACAAATGTCCGTCTGGTACAACTCCGACTGCACATTGTATGGGATCTACGTCTCCACTACGCTGCGAATTTGACGCTGCGAATTTAACACCATGAATTTAACGTTGTGGATTTACCACCGCAGATTTGTCTGTAACAAACTTGCCTATAACCAAGACGTATATAAAAAATCTGCAGGCAGTATGCGTTGCAGCACACTACCTGCAGAGTTCACATCATAACTGCGTTAAGCTCACTCCTGAGTCTGAGCGCGAGCGATCTTACCAGTGAAGGAGTTGACCTCATCGGCATCCTTCACACCGTCGTTGTTCCAGGAGAACATAGCGCGGAGCTTCGGACCGACCTCTTCGATGCGCACATGCGAGTACTCTTCCTGCAGCTGCTTGAACTTCGGAGCGCCAGCATCCTGATCCTCGATGAACTCGCGAGCGAAGGAACCATCCTGAATGCGCTTGAGATGGTATTCCATGCGCTCACGGACGTGCTCGTCGATACAGGTGTTGACGTAATCGCCGTACTGAGCGGTGTCAGAGCAGGACCAACGATCCTTGTTCAGACCGCCTTCGTTCATCAGGTCGACGATCATCTTCAGCTCGTGGCACACCTCAAAGTAGGCGATCTCCGGCTGATAACCTGCATCGGTAAGAACTTCAAAGCCCATCTCAACGAGATGGTTCACGCCACCGAGCAGCACGTTCTGCTCGCCGAACAGATCGGTCTCAGTCTCTTCCTTGAAGGTGGTCTTAATAGCACCAGCGCGCAGAGCACCGAGAGCCTTGGCATAAGCGAGGGTCAGATCCCACGCGTCTCCACGCGGATCCTGCTCAACAGCCACAACAACCGGAACGCCACGGCCAGCGGCGTACTCACGGCGAACAATGTGGCCCGGCCCCTTCGGAGCAACCATAAACACCGGGTGATCCTCGGTCGGCTTAATGTATCCATAGTGAATGTTGAAGCCGTGAGCAAAAACAATGGCCGCACCTTCCTTGAGGTTTGGCTCAATCTCACTCCACACCTTGCGCTGAGCCTGATCTGGGGTCAGAATCATGATGACGTCAGCTTCAGCAGCAGCTTCTGCAACGGACTTAACGTCCAGACCCTGCTCCTTGGCAAACTCCACCGACTTCGACGTCGGGCGCAGGCCGACAACAACGTCGACACCAGAGTCACGCAGGTTCAGTGCATGCGCATGGCCTTGCGAACCGTAACCGATGATCGCAACCTTCTTGCCCTGTAGGACCGACAGGTCGCCATCCTTCTCATACCAGATCTGTGCTGCCATTATGGCGCTCCTTTTATATGTTGAATTATGTAAATCTTCTTAAACAATGGTGTGGCGGGTCTCGCCGACCGAGGCGGCCCGCCTGCTCCCGCGCCGAGGATTTTGTCCTCATAAACCGTTGCCCATCATACTCAGGACTCCGCCGTAACTTCTGCCCATTTCACTTTTCGGGCGTACAGCTCCGAGCGTTATTGCTGTTTCAACAGGCAACGGCGAGCGCGGTAGAGGTGACAGACTGAACCGTAATAAATCAGCTGCAGTGGTCTAACTTCAGCATGTCTACTCAACTGAGGTTATTTTGCTTAACTGCGGCAAGCTCGACTGTCGCTGTTTTTGCTGTCGCTGTTTTCCCACCGTTGACTTTGCCGCCGATGATTTTCCCCACCGTGGATTTTGCCACCGCTGATTTACTGTCTCTGATTTAGCCTTCACCGTCTCAACTGTTACTTGGTAAAGTCAGCATCTTTGGTTTCACGGCAACTGATAACCGAGATCAGGCAGCATACAGCCATGATTCCGAGATACAGACCGACGGACTGCACACCCCAGTTCTGCGACAGCCATGTAGCAATAGTTGGCACAAAAGCAGCACCAACAATGGCAGCAAGGTTGTAACCAATACCAGAGCCGGAGTAGCGTACATTTGCTTCAAATAGTTCAGGCAAGAATGCACCAATTGGACCAAATGCCGTACCCATCAAAGCAAAACCAACGCACAAGAACACCATTACGGCTACAAAGTCGCGCTTACCCTCACCCATCAACAGGTAGGGGAACACAATAGCAAACACAACCAAGGCCACCGACGAGACCATCAGCACACGCCGACGCCCCACTTTATCGGCAACCACGCACGAGATAACCACAAAAATCGCGAAGAAAATCACCGAAATCATAAGCATCAGCAGGTACTCCTGATTGGTGAAACCGAGGCCGCCGCCACCCTCTTCAATGGAGTTAGTACCCCACGATAATGACCACGTGGCGAGGGTGTAGAACAGCGTGTAGGTAACAGCAACAAGGAATGTGGCTTGCAGTACTTCCTTCCAGCTCTTGCGGAATACCTCAACAAGCGGCGCTTTAACAACCTTTTTCTGCTCTTGAGCCATACGGAAGATTGGTGTTTCTTCCATATGCACGCGCACTACCAAACCGACGATCACAAGAATTGCGGAAAGCAGGAACGGCACGCGCCATCCCCACGACATCATCGCTTCTTCATCGTTGAATGTTTCCAGCAAGAAGAATGTGCCGTTCGACAAGAAGAATCCGATTGGAGCACCCAGCTCAGGGAACGAGCCATATAGTGCACGTTTATTTTCGGGAGCGTTTTCAGTAGCGACCAGCGCAGCGCCCGACCATTCGCCACCCAAACCGATACCTTGCATGAAGCGGCAAAGACACAGGATTACCACGGCCACAATGCCAACCTGACTGTAGGAGGGCAAGCACCCGATAAGGAAGGTGGAGATGCCCATGGTAAGCAGCGAGACGACCAGCGTCTTCTTGCGCCCGAGACGATCGCCGAAGTGTCCAAAAATTACTGAACCCACCGGACGCGCAATAAAAGCGACAGCAAATGTCACCAGGCTGAGCAGCAAGGCAACGGTGGGGTTGGTGGTGTCCGAGAAGAACACGGTAGGAAAGTAATTCGCTGCGGCAGTACCGTAAGCGTAAAAATCATAGAATTCAATGGCTGTACCGGCCATTGAGGCAGTGATAACAGTTTTTACTGAACCACGTGCTGCTTCTTGCAAAACGCTATTACCACCCTGAGCACTGTCGCTTTGAGCATTACTGCTTTGAGCGTTAGCGTTATCAGTCGTTGCGACTGTTGTCATGAATAGACCTTCTTCATTAATGTCGCGTTATACGCGGGGTTGTTCTTCTCCCCGGTCGCTGTGTTGCCTTGTGGGTCACAACGGCAAGGGCCCCACCGTTTGGCAGGACCCAGTAAAGTGTGTGTGCTGAACCCTGCCGTCGCTGGCGGGTTCAGACGTGTATGCCGAATCAGTCCGCCAACGACGACGGAATAATAATTCGTACGGTTGCAATCGCGAGCGCTACTTCGCCGCTTATTGTTCCTTTCATCGTGGCGCACCTCCTTTCAGCATCGTCTTGTACAGGATCATTTGATCCAGGCTACGGATAAACATAAGTTCGCCATGTACTTACGCAACGCTATGCGGTCACTATATGAACACTTGCGTCCACAAATGCGCGAGATAACAACCTTGTACGTAAATACTCAGCGAGTTTCCTGCTCGTGAATTGACCATGTTTCCGCAGCAGCCACAACCACAATAATGATGGCAACCGGGAACAGAATCAGATACGTACCAAACAAAGCCACAGACCCTGCAGCCAAAAGAACGCCGATTACTATGCCCGCGTGAGACGCTAAGTTAAGAGCCGCCAGACCGCGCCCAGCCTCACGTTTATCAGGCAAAACTGCCACTCCTAACCGCTGTGCCACACCATCAAATACCGTATACGCAAATCCACCAATAAGTGCATACCCAACAATGCCAGCAGCTGTTACCGTCATAATGGGCATAGCGAGCGCAACAATATATACGCCGCAAGCAAGAACTGCAGGTATACGTTCGTCTTCCCAACGATCAGCAATTGGTCCTAAAGCAACGGTGGCAATAACCCCACCAATGAACAGAGCAACAGCAGTCATTGCCATAACAGAAATAGAAGCATTAAGGTCGCCAGCGTTAATGGCATAACGTACGATGTACCACACAAACACGTTGATCATCGATACGCCAGCAGTCATTGCCAGGCGCCCAATAAACGCGCGGGTAAAGTTTGGTACGCCTTTAGGTAACCGGTAACGCGAGAAGAATTCACCCTGTTTAATGCGGCGTGCGCGTAGCTCTACACTGGACTTTTCGCGCGGCAGTATGAGCACTGTAATAATGCCTGATACAGCAAAAATAATTGCGCAGATACGGACACCTGCCGCAATATCGTCAACCATCAATACGCCCAGCAGGGTACCTAATAAATACCCAACGGTTAAACCAATACCACGGTAAGCATCGGCACGTGAACGGAATTTATCGGGGATGCGTTCACCGAATGCGGCAGATACTGCAGTGGATAGCGCAGCATATCCCGCTTGCAACACACACCAGAAGAAAGCAATCAACCCTACGGTGGGCATGGCTGACAGGCCCAGAGCAAAAAGAGCTGCGGCAAGACCGCCACCAATAATCCAGGGTGTACGCCTGCCGATCTCCAGGCGTGTGTGGTCTGACCACACAGCTACAAGAGAACTTGAAATAAACGACATCACCACGCCTAAAGCAATCAATAGTGCTAATGACGTAGCACGCCCGTCACCTGATACGTCGTCAATACGCATGGGTACCAACACGTTATTCAAAGCGGCCAAGGGCACTGTGCATAGTACGGCACCAAACCCAAAACCGAGATTCAGCCGCCTCATTTCAGTTGTACTGGGTTTGTATCCACTGGCGTCAACCATCGGATCACGTAAGTCAAAAAACGACGATTCGAGATTAGGTACTGCAGTATCTAATTTGGCAGCGGCAGTAATAGGAGAACCCTCAGCGTTCATGTGTGCGGCTTGTACTTCGGGACTATCTCCAGAAGCGCCTGGTTGCCGAGGATTTTGTTTGATTGTTAGTCTGCGTAACGCGGCCTTGTCTTCGTTGCTTAAGGCTTTTTCAAAATCAGGACGGTCATCAATTCCTGGGCGAATAAACACTTGCCCAGGCAATGGAGGTGGAGTCGGCACACTGTCGCGCGGTTCATCGTGTTGACTGTTATGCTGTTGCTCGTCGGTCATACCAGTTTCCTTCTCATCTTCTCATTACTCAGCGTTATTCGTGGCCAATATACAAAATGTATGGAACGAATAACAATCCCTTGTAGCATCTCGATTCAATTGCTTCATATCAGACAGAAACAGGGGCTATAGACCAAAAGGGGCCTACAGCCCGAAACAGCATCCGTAGTTGAATAAACCACCATGGCTAATTGAATAAACCGCGACCGATAGCGGAGTTATAAAACCAAAATAGGGGCTATAGGCCAAAATGGGGTTCCTTACTCACTGTTGCAATAACGTGTAATACGTGCAGCAATGAGTAAGGAACCCCATGTAATTCCCAGGTAGATTATTGCAATGCACTACCCTGGTTCGCTAAGCTCTCGCCATAGATCTATAGAGCAGGTGATTTAAAATCAGCCTTTCACAGCGCCGGAGGTAACGCCTTCGACAATGTAACGCTGGAGGAACAGGTACAGAATCAAAATCGGTAGCATGGCCAGCAACAGTGCGGCCATAACCAGACCAATATCGGTTGAGTACGTTCCATAGAAAACCTGAGTACCGATCGGGATGGTGTACAGTTCTTTGCGCTGTAGCACCAGCGAGGGGAGCAGGTAGTCGTTCCAGAATGCCATGGCATCAATAACGGCAACCGTGGCAATCATCGGCTTTAGCAGCGGGAATACGATGCTCCAGAATGTCTTCCACTTGGAGCAGCCATCGATTTCCGCAGCCTCTTCCAATTCAGCAGGGATATTACTGCGAATTGCACCTTGGAACATGAATGTTGCCATAGATACCGAGAAGCCCACATGCATCAATATCAACGTGATACGACTGTTCAGTACGCCGAAAATACCGCCGTATACCGACACGATCGGCACCATAAGTACCTGGAACGGAATAACCATCGAGGCCACCATAAGCGTGATCAGTAGCGCACAAGCCGGCCACGAAGGATTACGGGCAATAACGTATGCCGCCATCGCTGAGAACACGATTGTCAGCACGGTAGCACTGATAGTAATAATCAGCGAGTTGCGGAATACTGTCCAGAAATTCATTGCATCGACAGCATCAATAAAGTTGTCGAGAGTGAATCCGTGCTCGCCTCCAATAGACAGCGGATTCTTGGTAATATCCGACATGTCTTTGAAAGCATTGAGCAAAACCAAAAGGAACGGCGAGATAAAGGCCAGCAGAAGAATAGCCAAGATAATAAACACCACAGCACGACCAATTTTGGCTGCAGTTGTGGTGTTGGCGCCGATGCCAACTGAAGCGTTCTTGCTCATCAGGCTTCCACCTCACCCTTCTTACCGATGTACACCTGCAGCATGCCAACGACTGCGCAGATGATGAATAGAACCAACGCTTCTGCTTGTCCAACGCCGTAATTCTTTTCGGTAAATGCTGTCTGATACACGCTCATGGCAGCAAGCACCGACGAATTGTATGGTTCGCCGTTGGTAAGCGACAGGTTGATGTCGTACACCATAAAGCAGCGCGTGGTGGTCAGGAACAGGCAGGTTACAAAAGACGACCGCATCAGCGGAATAACAACATGCCACATTGCCTGGCGCGACGAGCAACCGTCAATCAGAGCCGCCTCTTTAAGGCTTGCATCTACTCCCATGAATCCTGCGATATAAATCAGCATCATGTAGCCGGCATATTGCCACACTGATACAAAGATTAAACAGAATAATGCACCATTTGGAGTAGACAAAAGTGAGGCCACTGTTGATCCACTTATGGCTGTTCCTATGGAAACAAATGCGCGATTGAAAATGAACTTCCACACATAACCGAGGACGATGCCACCGATAAGATTCGGAATAAAGAATCCTGCGCGGAAGAAATTCTGGCCTTTGATGCCGCTGGTTACCAGGTAAGCAAGCAGGAAGGCGACGATATTAGTTATCACTACAGTGATCACCGAATAGATAATGGTGAGCAGCAGTGAATCCCAATAATCAGTGTCATTGAATGTGTCGATATAGTTTTGGAATCCAACAAACGGCTTTTCCGAGGAGACGCCGTCCCAGCTGGTGAATGTCAGGTAGAGACCGTAAATAAACGGCACAATAACAACCAGGCAGAAGAGCACGGCCGCAGGACCTGCGAACATGCAGAACTGCCCAATCTTATAGCTGAGCTTTGTTTTTTTCATAGCAATTCCGTTCCACTACTGTGGGGAACCGGGGTGCCGCTCATAGACGGCACCCAGATTGCTCACTGGAATATTTGAAGGTCAGACGCTCACTGAATGTCCGACATATCGGCGCTCTGCCAGTATTCATCGATGGCTTCCGCCCACTCAGTGCGAGTCATTTCGCCAGCAAGATACTGCTGGAACTTGGCACCAAGCGTCGTGTAGTGATCATCGGGCAGATAATCATAGTTGGCAATCAGCAGTTCAGCATCGGCATATTCCTTAACTGACGTGCTGAGCGGATCAGCCGGTTCGAGTGTGTTGTTAGTGAACGGCGACACCATCGAGCAGGTGTTAACAATGAAGTCCTGACCATCCTCGTCGTAAACGAGCCAATCAAGGAAGTCGAGAGCGGCTTCACGCTGTTCGTCGGTGATGCTGTCGGAAGAATCAATGAAGAAGTACTTTGAACCGCCGCCAACAAGCTTAGTATTAGAACCGTCATCGGTGTTCTGCGGTACCGGCATCATACCCAAACCATCGGTGTAATCGTACTGGTTGATAATTGACCAATCCCAGTTGCCGCCGAACATAAAGGCGATGGTGCCTTCAGCAAGGTTCTGTGAGGAGACCTCACGTTCAGCAGAGATCGCAGAATCCTTAGCGTAGTTGTATTCCATCAGAACGTCGAAGGTGTCCATGAGCTCGTTGAACTTCTCGTCGTCAGCCATGTTCACGCTGCCGTCATTCAGGCCTTCCAAGAAGCTTGTTGTGTCGTCGCGCTCCTCATATATCTGTGCAAGATAGTGAGCGCCAAGGGACCAATCCTCTTTGAGAACACCTGTCGGCGCTTCAAACCCTCCCGCTACGAGTTCCTCGAGCAGATCTTCAAACTCATCGAGAGTCTGGTAATCTTCGGGGTTAAATTCTTCGCCAGTGATGCTTTCGATGGCAGTGGCGTTGTAAATCAGGCCACGAGCCTCAATACTCACTGGGAATCCGAGAACCTCGCCGTCAACAGTGATGGCATAGTTGGTGTCTTCAACCCAATCCTGATCGCTGAGGTCAAGGCCGTGTTCAGGAGCGAGTGAGTAAATGTCTTTGGCATCAACCATAGACAGCACATACGGTTCATCAGAAGCATAACGTGTAGCCATGTGAGCTGAAACGGTATCGCTTGAGAAATAAACCTCAACGTTGACACCGGTTTCTTCAGAATAAGCCTCGGCCATTTCTTCCATTTCGGACTGGATCTCCGACTTGGAGTTGAAGATGGTGAGGGTCACTGCGTCAGAATTTGAATCTGAACTACTGCATGAAGCCAACATGCCGACAGCGGCAATCGATGCGAGTGCAGCCGTGCCGATTCTCTTCCATGAGGTTTTCATTTGTTTATCCCTTTCTTGCAGTCTGTGAAGCAACTTTGCTCCAAACTGACGCCGATAGATACAGCCTTTAGCAGCTATGCTCCCCACACTGCATCTACCGGTTGTTATTATATCCGAACCGGTTCGAGTCGAACCGGTTCGAGCACTGCATTAATAAAGTTAATACATTTCCACAGTTTTGTCAAAGCTATAGTGTCTTGCCTATCAGACAGTGCTTCACACGCCCCCCAAACGGCGAAATACCGGTGTTTTGTAAAAGTCGATCGAAATCAAAAGTCAACTGGAATCAAAAGTCAACCAAGATGTTGACAATCAACGACTTGAGTCTTTTTCCAGCTGCGCAAAAATCGGGCAATACAGCAATGCGCAGCAGTATTGCGGTAACGAAATACCGAACAAGAACAACAAAGGAATGATGTACACCAATGCCACAACATACACAACAGTAAAAGCAATACACACTACCAGCATTCCCGCTGTGCGCGGCAGAAAACCGATTGATGCCATAGCTGCATTACGCAGATGCACCTTAACAGGGTCGTTATACCGAGAAAGAAAAACAAAATAGTACTGACTGATCGTCACTACCGTTACACCTACAATAACCAGCACCATAAGTAATGCACTGCGCATCACTCCTTCGAGCTGATTAAGCACCACCACATCGCACACCATCACGATGATGACAAACAAACAACCAAGCCACACAGCAGTTGCTTGCTTAAAGTTGCGCTTAAACGCCTGGAAGAAATGCGTATGAACGTAGCCAGATTCATTGCGCACTATATGCCACAGCACGTTATGCATAGCAGTAAAAGAAGCGCCAGCCGTAACTATCGGAATGCAGCAAAGCAACGTCAGCAAATTAAGCTCAACAAGATCAAAAACAACCCCCATAATACGGAAAAATCCGTTATCGTCCTTGAATAACTTGTAAAAACGGGATGGTTTTGACCCTTTGTTCGCCATTTGCCGCAACTCCTTTGTTCGCGATCATACCGTTAGCTAAATCAAGCGTATTGGAATGTGTTCATGTTTTCAAACCGGTTCGACAATATGGAATCTGCACAAAAGCCACCTCTTATTCGACAGAAAGTTCCTCTTCACTACGTCACCATTTGCTTGTACTTGTCACACAACTTTTATTCCATGAAAATTCCTCTGCGCCACATCACTGCTGCTACTAACTAACACGCCCGACGCACATTAATTACTTGAATACATTGACTGTTTGTACATGTCGTTAGTTTGAGCACGCCATCAGCTTGAGCACTTCATCGGTTTTAAACACGCAGGCTTAGAGCCTTATGCCAATACTTATTTCACTTATTTCAGTGCGAGCTGAAGCACACCAGACAAGACATATTCCATATCGTTAAAGGCTCTGTTAAACAGTGCGAACCGTTTCGCCGTCAATCATATGAACAGGTACTACGTCACTCGTTACACCGACGGTGCAAGAATCTGCTTCGTCCCCTTCACCAGAAGAAGACGCGCCATCTCCTGACACATTTAACACATTATCTTTGTTACTACCGTGCGAGTATTGCGATTGCGATACTCGCTGCGAGGCATGTTGTTCGTCTGCGCTGTTCTGAACCGCTTCTACCATACGCGCGGCGATCAACTCCCCCAAAGCGTCAAAATCTTGTCGTACTGCTGTTATTTTCATACCGGCAGTTTCAACTAAATATGTGCCGTCGTATGCAATTATTTGAAGGTCTTGAGGTATACGAATACCTCGTCGCAATGCTTCTTGCACACAGAATGCAGCGCCAATATCTGAGCTCACAACTGCGTCGATTTCACCTGCAGCAACACGATCGCATACATGGCGCATCGCCTCGGCGTACCCACGCAGGTCGTCAACCTCGCCGGCTTCGATATAGTCATGTTTTACGCCATGCGATTCCAATTCCTGTTCAAGCAGAGCGTGATATCGAACCGTAGGGAATGTGGTTGCTATGTCGCCTTCTTTACTGCGCTCTGTGTCGGCCATCCAATTTTCAAGATCATGGAATTGCGAACGCGGACCACCAACCATGGCCACATGCCGAGCACCTGAACGCAGTAGCGTATCGGCAATAAGCTTGCCGCCCTGCTCATGATCAGAACCTACCGAAGCAATTCCCAAACCAAGGTATCGGTCAAAAGCCACAATTGGCCGACCAATAGACGTCCAATAATCTGATTTATGTGTGGTGTGAGCACCCATCACAATGCCGTCCATCATGTGTCGACGCAGCATGTCAACATATTCGGTTTCCCCACCAGCCATATCAACCGTTGAACACATCATGGTACGTAAACCACGTTCGGTTAGTGCATGTTGTACTGATGCCGTCAGTGTTGAGAAAAATGGATGCCTGACACTGGGAACAATAAAGCCAATAAGATTAGTACGACCTCGGTAAAGGTTGCGGGCAAGCTCATTGGGAATGTAGTTAAGCTCGTGCATTGATTTTTCAACCCGCGCACGCATTTCGTCAGAGACATATCCGCTTTGGTTAACAACAAGCGACACTGTGCTCACCGATACACCGGCTTTTTTTGCCACGTCGCGCATTCCAACCATTTCTACAGTCTCCCTTGCCTGCAATCCGCCTTGCGGCGGTCTGTTCAACATATGTCTCCGCGGTTAATAGTTTACCGGGGTTAACGTTTGATTTGTAGGCAATATGCGCGGTTTTTACCTCAACAAATACTGACAAAAATATCGAACCGGTTTAACAGCTCTCCAGTTTAATAACTCTTCCGGTTTAATTCAGGAGTGACTATATTTACTTGCCACATAGTTCAACTAAGATGCCAGTCAAAGAACCAGATAACACACGCCCAAATTCAGCGCGTTAAATAAACACATTGACAGCTAAATAGTAATAATCCCCAATATTCAAACGCAGCCAAATCCAACGCGTATAAAGACGGGCACTGTCAGACAGCCAGTAGTCAAATAGTCGGTAGTCAGACAGTCAGATAACCAGACGTCCAGATGACACATACCCAATAACACAGTCACCTAGTTTGTTTACTGTACAAGCCAGGCATAAAACCACACGAAATGAATAGGATGAACGCTGTAAAAATACGCCCACTGTTTGCCATGCAAGTCAGGCACAATACAGGAATAGTAAGAACAAGAAATTTCTCTCAGCAATTGCAGTCCAGCCAAGATTCAACAAAGTGTGCGCAATACTACTGAGCAGAGTTCTCACCAGACAAACGATGCTTAACATCGGTGGTGGAGATGCCATCTGTACGGTCTAAATACATCAGGTCGCATGCCTCGCGTAGATATTCAAAGCGCGGACTTCCTTTCCAATCGCCGCCCATGCATACCACATCGACGTGGTATTCATGCACGTCATCTAATTTTTGCTCCCAACTATTCTCAGGAATAACAAGGTCTACATAGCGCAGTGCCTCAAGCATTTCGCGACGTACCTCGTACGGATAAAAACTTTGTTTGCCTTTCGACAGATTGAATTCATCGGTTGAAAGCGCCACAATCAGGTAATCCCCCAACGCAGCTGCACGTTGCAGTAGTCGCACATGGCCAAAGTGAAGCAGATCGAATGTGCCATATGTTAGTACGCGACGCAATCCCACATGACCATCGCCTTGACTCAAGGCTCCTGTTGAGTGTACCTCAACTGAAGCTGTGGAAACTGGCGATACTGTCTGCGCTGACAATTTCTGCACTATATTGCCAGTGCAACTGTGGTTGTTGTTTGTAACCATCTGCTTTGTCCTTATATATACGGTATGTATTCGGTTGCACAGCTGTTTCGTCTGCGATTTAGGGATTCCATGTCAATGCTTTTGTGCTCCTGTGCACTTGTGCATAGAAAAATTCATTATTGGGATTGAGATTGAGATTGAAAAGCGTCGCCAGCTGAAGATGACTCACTTGCAAGCATGGCCACTACAGCGGCAATTCGTCGACATGAACCGCCCTGTGATTGGCGAGCTTCATCAATCCCATAATCATGTTCAAATGCTGTTAACGCGCTGTAGTCATAACAGTCGTGACAGTAGTCCTGCGCTATATACACACCAAGATCGGCGGCATCGCGGAATGTCAGCGACGCCAGGTCACGTTCAGGATCCACGTTAAGCCCAGGAGATACACGATACGTATCAATGTCTGGCACGTAGAACAGCACTTTAACGCTTGCTAACATTGCTTCAAAAACCACTGCTGAGTAGTCCGAGACCACGTAATCCACCAGGGGCAGTGCACGAATAGATTCCGCCGATTCAAGAAAACGTACCTGTGCACCCGCCGTGTCTGATGCACCTGACGTATCTGACGGTGAATTGTCATAGTAAGTGCGACGTTTGGAAGTCGTGAACTTCATATGGTGTTCGCCAGTTTGAACAACGCTACCGCATGACTTGAGAGAATGCACCGCATGACCACCACGAATATGGCCAATCCCGGATAATAATGAGAAATCGCCCAATGATGCTGTAGCCCGAGAATCTTCGGCATCATCGAATGCGTCTAGAGGATGCCCAGACACAATGAGCGTTGCATCTGCGGGTAACGCGCGACGTAATGCATCTACATATCTCACATGCCATTCCGGTTCTGCCGGATGTTTACGATAAGTTGGCGCATATAGCACCACTGGGCCACGTTCCGGCATGGCACTGGCTGCGGTACTGGCTGTGCTGCTACTTGCCACATTGGTACCGGCAACATGATGACCATCCATGGTCACCACGCCTTCGAGACGCCACTCCAGTCCTAGCCGGTGAGCCACTTCTGCCGCAGCATTCTGACGTTTTTGCGAGCACGTATCAGAGAGTAGGTAATCCACACGTGGTGAGCCCAGCACATTTACTTGCGAACGAGAACAATCAAAAGCCTGTGCGAATGCATCTGTGGCACCTCGTAAACCAGCTGCCACAATGTCGTAACCACGATGCATGGCCAGAGCATCTGCCGTATGCAGCGAATGGCCATCAGGCGTGTCTAACGCTTGATAGCCGAACTTTTTCACTGCACCTAACGCGTGCCATACCTGCACAACGGGAGCCAAATCGCGGTGGTATTGCTTTTGTCGCGCATAATTGACGTTTGCTGATCCACTTGCTGGGTCGTGTTGCGATCGTAAGTCAGCAACATTGCCATACGTACCATCGTTATGATCGCGAGGAATACACACTGCCGGAACGTAGCCATCAACCACACAAGCCGCTGACGTGGCTTGTAACCACAGCTGACGCAACATTGTCAACGGCCCTAAACGACCTCCGTGTTGAACGCAGCACCATACCACACGATACTCCGGCAATATGCGCTTTATCCACGGCTCTAAAACCACAAAATCCAGCGGACGACGTGCTTGACGAGATAAAAACACCACGCGCCGTTGTCGAGGAAAAAGAGAAAACACTGCGCTGACTATACGCACCAGCCAAGCTAGGATGTTCATCTCTCGTTCTCCCGCCATTTACCTCTCCAATGAGCAGTAAAGATACCCCCCCCCCAGACAAAATCTCCAACGTTGATTTAAGTAGCTACAAATAACCAAAATTATCTGTTCATATTGACGGATTTAGAGAGTGAATCTGAGACCCAAATTGGCACTGTTGAATCCGACACGCGGAATAAATCCAACAAAATGAACGTGCTATTGTTCAGCTCTATCACGGGGAGTTGGTTCTTTGACCAACGACTAAATAAGTTGTATATATGCTTTTTATCAGGTTTTATCAGGAGAATAAATATGAGAACGACCGGAAAGCGACACAAAAAAAATCGTTCGCTTGCTCTTGGCATTCTCCGTTCCATGCCTAAAACTCGATTAACTATACGTCACCACTATTGGAAGTACCAAAAGAACAAATACAATCAACTGGCCGAGCGTACAAAAATTGATTCCAAAAAGGTATTTTTTGAATCATTTGGAGGACGCTCTTTTTCATGTTCCCCCAAGGCTTTATATCTTGCTATGTTGCAAGATTCACGCTTTGATGATTATGAGTTTGTCTGGTGTTTTAAAGGAGAAAATCGTGTTAACAAATACAGACAAACGACTGCCTTATCACGTTCTATGATTGTTCAACGTGGTAGCACTGAATATTTTAAATCACTTGCTTCTGCACAAACACTTATTCTCAACACACGACTCCCTGAATACGTGGTTCCTAAGCCAGATCAAACTTTTGTTCAATGCTGGCATGGTACACCATTAAAGCGTTTAGGCTATGATGTGCAAATAGAAACCGCCGCCGCACTCAATACCACTTCTGAGCTTGCTGAACGTTTCGGTATAGATTCAGCAAAGTGGACGTATCTGTTGTCTCCTTCTTCTTACACAAGCCAGCATTTGACCAACGCTTTTGGCTTGCCTGACAACAAACGTAGCTCGACAATTTTGGAACTTGGATACCCGCGTAATGATGCGCTTGCCCAAGCCCAACAAGGAGACATAACGCAATCAATGCGCGATTTACGATTCCGTATGGGCATACCTACTAACAAAAAAGTGCTGTTGTACGCGCCAACATGGCGTGACGATTCCTATCGACCAGGCGTGGGATACACCTTTGACTACTTGATTGATTTTGACAAATTACAGCGAGCCCTAGGCCGTGAATGGGTTGTTCTCTTCCGCCCACATTATTACATTGCAAATTCGTTTGATTTCAGTGCATATCGCGGTTTTGTTTACGATGCTTCTCAAGCTGAGGATATTAATGATCTCTATCTTGCAGCCGATGTACTGATTACTGATTATTCCAGCGTGATGTTCGATTACGCAATTCTTCACCGCCCTATGATGTTCTTTGTTCCCGATAAAAATCATTATGCTGCCAACATTCGTGGTTTCTATTTTGATTTCAATAACGTGCCAGGACCGCAAAGCACAACAACAGAAGAACTCATTACAGGTCTGCACGAACTCGACACTTACTGGAACACCTACGGTAGCTCATACAACGCTTTTGTTCAAAAGTTTTGCCCCACTGATGATGGACATGCTGCAGAGCGTGTATTGCAGCAACTTTTCCCATAGATAAATTATTCAACCACTAAACGTTGTTATTGAATATCTGAGACAGAGGATAAGGATTCACATGAACGATGAAGAATTAGACATCACAGAACTTGAAAATGTTGTTGCATCTCTTAACGAAGACACTGTATCTGTAACTTGCAGCATCGGAAATACAATTACATCTTGGGAAAAGCCGTTATGTGAATTTGATTTCAATAGCTTATACGACACACATATTCGCGTAAAGAAAATTAATCGATACAAAATTTTCTTGTGGACACATGTTGAAGATAATATTTTACTGATTTACTCTAAGGGATCAACTATCAGATGTATATTGACATCAGAGAATAATGCCTATTTGCGTCTCATTGACAGAGCGAATCGTGTCCTGTCGGCAACACTGGACAAAAAACATCTTAGAATTGTCTGGTTTGGCGGAATACGCAACACTTATAATGCGACAATTTCTGATTGCAAACTGATAATTGACGATCAGACTTCACAAGAGTTTGATATGCCTGTATCAGATAGACTGATCCATTCATCAGACAGAATACACAGGAAGTTTATAAAAACTTTTACTTTTAAGACGTCTGAGCTAGCTAAAGATAATACTCCAATAAACTGTTCTATAAAAATTCAAATAACCATCAATGGGTTTGTTGCTACATTCCCCTTAAGCATGAAGAAATCAAAAATACGTAATAAACGTGAATATTATATACCTACACATAGTATTTACTATCGTGGATTTGTTATGCATCTGCGCCGATCTTTAAATGGCAATCTTGTTTTTGTTCGACGCACGATGGAATCTGTAGAACACACAGCAAAATTTAGATTCTTTGAAAATTCGTTCGTATCATGTATGTTGTATTTTGCTGGTAAGACTTACACTAAGTTGGCTCGCCAGCAAAAATGTCTCTTCTATGAAAAATTTTCAGAAAAAGCAGAAGAGGGAGTTTTTGACCTTTTCTTCGCAATCTCTCAAAACAAGCGCAATAAGTCTTATTTCATTATCGACAAGACCTCAGAAGACTATAACAAGGTGAGGGAAGTAAAAAATGTTGTTGTGAAATATACTTTTAAATATTATTGGCTGCTTTTCACTTCTACTTATTGCATTTCAACTGATTCACCAACACATCTTAATATTCTTCGTTCAAATAACCACTTCTTGCGAAAGAACTTAATTTGCGACAAGAAGTTTATTTTCCTTCAGCATGGAATAACTTATCTAAAGTTTCATGGAAAAAATTCCCCATATTGCCTCGGCAAAGAAGCTGAGCCAACATATATGGTTGTGGACAGTGAAAAAGAACTTGACATCTGTTCACAGATGCTTGGACTTGAGCACTCTCGTTTTCTAAAAACAGGTATTCCTATCTTCAGCCAGATTGATTATAAACATATTAATCAAGACTCACCTGATGTGGTTATGATTATGCTGACGTGGAAACCGTACGAGGAATATCTCACTGATTTTGAACAATCAAATTATTATCAGAACACAGTAGCACTATATAATCTGCTGACTCAATATCTTCCTTCGGAGAATATTATTATTTCATGCCATCCAAAGGTTGAATCGTTGATGCAAGGCACTCATATGGCATCTCGTATTTGGCACGAACCAATTTCTGAGGCATTAAAACAAGCAAAATTGCTGATTACTGATTATTCATCTGTCTGCTATAACTCGTTCTACCAGGGCGGTGCCGTCATCTTCTTCCAAGAAGACCTCGCATACTATGAGCAAGAAAATGGTCCACTGATTCCCCAAAATGATGAATACATTGGAGAGCGTGTCTTTTCTATTAGTCAATTGGATACTCTCTTAAAAGAGGGAATCTGTGATGGACAAATCATGCTAGACCGTCTCCACACTACTGAACATGAACAACGATACCAAACAATTAATGAATTTCACGATGGTAAAAATATTCAACGTATCTGCGAAGCTTTAAAAGACAAAGGAATTATTCGTTAATTATGTCTGACAAGTTCTTCTTTTCACATACGTATGTCTACAATCTTACTGATAATCCCTGCGCTTAGTTCAGCGGTGACCAACTGTAAATGATTTGAATACAGCGTCAAGCACGCATCATTATGACCATCTCTGCAGAACTTTATACACTATGGAGTTGATTACAAATGAATGAGAGCTTTAAGACGAGTGGACTTTCAAAGAGTGATTCAAACCGTATTAAAGGTGTTGCAATACTTATGATGCTTATGCACCACATGTATCTTTCTGAATCAAGGTTTGAGGGTTTTACTGTTTCCTTTGACCCTTTTGACCAGAACACTGTTATAAATGTAGCCAGCTATTTGAAAATCTGTGTAAGCCTTTTCGCTTTCATTTCAGGATACGGATTATTTCTCTCTTATCGATCACACAAAGACAACACAGACAAGTCAGCAAGCAGACAATGGGTATACTCACGTCTATTAAAGCTCATTACCGGGTTCCTTTTTATCTACATTCTTTCTTTTGCTATTACTGCGTGCATTGACGGCCGACCTGCTGAGATATACTTTTCAGGTTCCAAAGTTGCTGGTTGTCTGTATATGTTGATCGACGCTCTAGGTCTCGCCAATCTCTTTGGAACACCAACTTTGTGCGGCACCTGGTGGTATATGTCTGCAGCGATTCTTTACATTGTCTTCGTTCCTGCACTGACCTTATTGGCGGAACGCGTTGGTTGGCTGCCCATTGTTGTAGGAGTAAGCGCTATTCCACGTCTTCTAGGTATCGACTGCCCAGGAACAATGAATGCATGGACCTTTCTTATTCCTGTACTCTGTGGAATGATCACCGCTGATCAGCGCATTTTTGAGCGTATGAACAAACACGGATATACAAAACTCATCAATAATAAATATTCAACAGGAACACTTTCTCTACCGTATGCCATACTGTCGTTTGTTGTTATATACGTCTCTTTTCGAGTTTTTCTCAACTTCGGCTATAACGAGATGTGGGAACTTGGATTAGGATTTTTCCCTGTCTTCGTTATTGTCTTCCTCAAGTATGCAATCATCTCAATACCTGTGATCTCTTATGCGCTAGATTTTCTTGGCCGTCATTCAATGACTATATTCCTAACACATACCTTTATACGGGTCATGTATCTCAGTGAAGTAACTTATTCAAATGGTCACTTTCTTGCTAATTATTTAGTGCTTCTTGTGCTTTCTGTAGCTCTTGCCGTCATCATCGACTGGCTCAAGAAAGTTCTCCATATCAACCGCATTCCTGCATTCGTTATGACTCGTATCGCAAAAGCTTAAAACGTACAAATCTTGAATAAAGCCAGTTAACCAACCATAAAAAGAAATCTATAAACCCATCGCACAAGCGAAAACCGGTAAAGCCGTCATAGACAAGCTATCCCTGCGCGCTCAGCGGACGGTAGTACAGACGTAACTCTCGCAAATACAGAACTAAGCTATCCTTGTGCGCTCAGCAAACGGCTTGCCATAGCCCGCACAAATAAATATCATTCTCTCCAGCGTTCACCGCCCAAGTGAACCTGCCATCCAGCCAAGAGCCACACAAACAACGGGCACAACAACAGACGACAGTAAATACCATGCAGCCACCACGTAACGGCCACCACGCACAAGAGCAACCATCTCGTTGATAGCGGTAGAGAACGTAGAAAAGCCCCCAAGAAAACCCGTAACAAAAAGCAGATACGTACCGTGATCAACTGCCTGATAAGAGTAAGCAGCCAACGCTATACCTGCACAGAATGCCGCAATGACATTTATCACAAAGGTAGACAGAGGGAAAACACGCTTCCATAACCGCTGGATTGACGTATTTACTACAAACCGTGACACTGCACCAAGTCCACCACATACGCAGACCAGCAGAAAAATTATTGGCACACCAAATATCAACGTTCCTTCCATATGCGCACCTCCCCAGTAAGTGGATCAGGCACCACCGGAATCTCTACCGTAACCGGTTTAGGTTCCTCATACCGACGCCACACTGCGGGCAGCGGAACCGTGGGCTGAATAATCGGCGGCGCACCGTCTTCCGGCAGCGCAATAGCGCCCGGCGCCGCAACAACCGACGAATCGTTTTTAGCAGCATTGCCCAACAGATCAGGACCAAAAACAATGCCGAGAGATGCCACTGTTGACGCTGTGCCAGTATTGCAATCGCTAACAGAAGTATCGACAGAAGCAGAAGGGATGTTAACAGTCGCTATGTCGCTATCAACAGTGTTAGCAGCATCAGCGTTGTTTACACCGAAATTGGCAGCACCTGCGACACCGGAAATGCCGGGCGCAATAGTTGTATTAGATACCGCATCGGATGCGTTAGCTTTCTCGTTAGCTACGTTCAGTTCAGACGGCAAGACCGGCATAACAGGCATTGCGGTCAATACGCTCGGTATATCAGAAGACTTGTCAGTAATCGTCGATTGAACAGCAGAGTCAATAGCAAAATCAGTAGCAAAATCTGGCGCTGACAACGTATCAGAAACTGCACTATGTGCACTGAATGTGCCTGGCATATCCTCTTGGGCAGTTGCAGAATGACTTGTAATTGGAAGTACAGCTGCCGATGTAGATGACGTAGCCTGTTGCTGTTGCTGTTTTTGCTGGTTCTTCTGCATCCGCGCGAACGCTTCAACAATAACTTTTGCACCACGTTTAGCACTTAAGGCAAATGCCAATCGCGTACCAATCCATGCCACAGCAAATCCCGCAAGGAATGTTGTCAGCGTGTAAAACACAAACC
>CAYQJZ010000006.1:11312-15341 GCA_964417995.1 uncultured Bifidobacterium sp. | reverse complement strand
ATCCATGCCACAGCAAATCCCGCAAGGAATGTTGTCAGCGTGTAAAACACAAACCCGGCCACATTGCCGTTCTGCAAAGCGTCTAATTCCTCAATTGCCAACGTAGACATTGTGGACATACCGCCACACAAACCCATACCGACACCACGACTGGTGAACTGCCGGACGCGTTTTCGCAACCATGATGCTTGAGACAAGTACGCAGTAAGCATGGCATACATAAAACACGCCACCATGTTGACTGTAAAAGTAGCGATGTGGAACGAAGATACTATTCCCTCAACGTTTCCACTGCTTGGTATTAGCAAAGACAAGCCAAAACGCAGGGCAGTACCGATAGCACCGCCGAGGAATACCACAACGTAAATTAGCGCATCGGCCAACGGATTGAATTTGGCTTGCACAGTTTTAGCTGGCGCAAGAGGGATCGACGGGGGTGCTGAATCCTCGTGATTCTCTTCCTCTGCATCAGCGTAATCGCCATAATCACTGTGATCGTCTTGCACTATGTCTGACAGAGGAATCAGTGGAACCTGTTCGTGTTCTGTATTCCCGTGTTCTGCGTTCCTGCCAGTCACTGTTCTTGACTCAGATGATTCAGACGACTTACGCATTGCTTTTTCCTGTCCACAGACACAGCTGTTACGGCATACAAACCGCTTCAGTCAAGTAACGAATGAACGGAAATCACATGATCGCGCTGTGGGCCAGTGCCAATCACAGAGATGCGACATCCGGACAGTTCTTCCAAACGCTTTACATACGCCTGTGTTGTTGCCGGTAGATCGTCAAAGTTGTGGATATGTGAGATATCGTCATCCCAGCCGGGCATTGTCTCATAAATTGGCTTGGCAGCGGCAACAGCAGACTGGTCACACGGCATATCGTCGTAGCGCGTATGCGTGCCGTCAGGGTTTTCTACGTCGTAAGCCACGCAGATCGGGATTTCTTTAAGTCCGGTGAGTACGTCGAGTTTGGTGAGTACCACGTCGGTTAAACCGTTCACTTGTACTGCGTAACGGTTAACCACCGCGTCGAACCAGCCACAGCGACGCGGACGCCCTGTAGTCACACCAAATTCGTGACCTTGTTGACGTAACCATTCACCCTGCTCGTCGAAGAGCTCCGTAGGGAACGGCCCTTCACCCACACGCGTTACGTATGCTTTTGATACGCCAATTACGCGGTTAATCTTGGTTGGCCCTACACCGGCACCGGTGCAGGCACCACCGGCAGTCGGATTCGAGCTGGTGACGAACGGATAGGTGCCGTGGTCAACGTCCAACATGGTGGCTTGACCGCCCTCAAACAGCACGTTCTTACCCTCGTCAAGTGCCTTGTTGAGAATCAAACTGGTGTTGGCAACGTAAGGCTTAAGCCGTTCGCCCAGTTCCAGCAGCTCGTCAGTGGTTCGATCCACGTCGATAGCGCGACGGTTATACATTTTGACAAGCATCTGATTCTTCTGGTGCAAGCTTGCCTCGACCTTGTCGTGCAAATGCTCCGCGTTGAACAGGTCATGCACGCGAATGCCTACACGGTTGATCTTGTCGGCATACGCTGGACCAATACCACGACCGGTGGTACCAATCTTTCGTTTACCGAGAAAGCGTTCTGTCACCTTGTCAATCACACGATGATAAGGAGCGATTACCTGAGCAGCTTCGCTTACCAGCAGACGAGAGCAATCTACACCACGGGATTCTAAACCGTCAATTTCTTCAAACAACACTTGCGGATCTACCACTACGCCATTGCCTATTACCGGCGTGACATTCGGGTTGATAATACCGCTCGGCAGCAGGTGCAGCGCGTACGATTCGTCGCCGACCACCACGGTGTGGCCAGCATTGTTACCGCCATTGAAACGGGCAACATAATCAACTTTGGTGCCGATTAGATCGGTCACTTTGCCTTTGCCTTCGTCGCCCCATTGAGCGCCAATCAATACGATTCCAGGCATTCCGCACCTCCTTATGCACCGTCGTTCGACGGTACCCGCCGGTTCAGGTGAACCAACTCGAAACACGGCCTGTTCCGCCTGCCTTTCAAGCGTGAACGGCCGCTCTTCGCCACAAGTAGAGTACCGTGAACCCTAAACCGTGAAAAGAGGGACCGCTGTTAGTTGAATCACAGGCTGCAATTGCTTGGTGTACTTGTTCGTTTGATTATTCGCAGCTATCTCAATGCGCAACAACCATGACCGTCTGTTGTCGTAACTGCTCAAGAAACAACTATTTAATCGCGTGACCAGCCGACCCGAGCTGCTGACACGCCTCAACAACGCGCGCAGCCATTGAATCTTCAGCTTCACGACCCCACGAACGTGGATCGTACTGCTTCTTGTTGCCCACCTCGCCATCGACCTTGAGGACGCTGTCGTAGTTGTGGAACATATGCCCAGCAATCGCCCGAGAGAATGCATACTGGGTATCTGTGTCGATATTCATTTTGACAACGCCGTAAGAAACAGCCGCAGCAATCTCTTCTGGAGTGGAGCCTGAACCACCGTGGAATACAAGCGGGAACGGCTTACCTTCTGGCAAATCCGCAGTGGTGTACTGCGAGTTGATACGGCCGTCTTGCAAAGCCTGCCATACTTCGCTCTGGATATCGTGCAACAGTTCAGGACGCAGCTTAACCACACCTGGCTTGTAAGCACCGTGTACGTTACCAAAGGTGAATGCCGCCATATAACGACCACGCTCGCCTAGTCCCAGGCGGTTAGCAACGCGCAAACCATCGGCCGGAGTTGAATACAGTTTTTCGTTGATCTCCGCTGAGTGGCCGTCCTCTTCTCCACCGACAGCACCAATTTCGATTTCCAGCACGGTGTGAGCGCGCGCTGACTTATCGAGCAGTTCTTCAGCGATATCGAGATTCTCTTCCAGTGGCACAGTGGATCCGTCCCACATGTGTGATTGGAAGGTGGGTTCTTTGCCGCGCTTTACTTGCTCGATCTCGTGGTCAAGCAGCGGGCGCACCCATTCGTCGAGGTACTGTTTGGCGCAGTGATCAGTATGCAAAGCGACTGTGATGTTCGGATAACGGGAGGCAACCTCGTGTGCAAATGCGGCGAACGCAAGTGAACCAACAACACGGTCGTTAACGGACTGACCGGAGAGGTAAGCAGAACCACCGACTGACACCTGGATAATACCGTCGGACTCTGCTTCAGCGAGACCTTGCAGTGCTGCGTTCAGCGTCTGTGAACTTGTAACATTGATTGCCGGATACGCGTACCCTCCACGGCGAGCAGCATCAAGCATTTCGGCATAACGTTCGGGAGTCGCAATAGTCATATACGTATTATTACGCTGTTTCCTTGTAAAGAACCGCCTCTAAGCCATTTGTTGGTGTGCCTTTTCTCACAATTGTTGAGTAATGTGACTCTGGTTCACTATGTAACGCACATCTGTTGTACAACGTAATACAAAATGCCTGTTTTTGTGTGCAACAAAAAGTGGCTCATAGGACAAAAGAGTTGACTATTGAACTAGTGAAATGTTGAACAATGGGACTATAGGCCAACAATGGAGCGGGCGACGGGAGTCGAACCCGCCTCTAAAGCTTGGGAAGCTTTCATTCTACCGATGAACTACGCCCGCAAGTCGGCCCGCTTGTGGCAGGCACAAAATCAGAGCATACCACGATTCACAGAAAACGAAAACGCTGCAAATGCGCCTAAGACACATGCGTGCAAAAGCACTCTGCAAACAACCCGCTGTCCTGCGAAAAAGTCGAGCTATAGGCCAAAAAGTCAAATTGTAAGCCAAAAGCCGGCCGCCACATGACATGAAGTCATGAACAACCGGCTTTCACTGGCATATTAGACGCATAAGAGCGAATCAACTGCTCACTCTACGGTGAGAAACGATATGCTCAGGCATGCGCCAATTCGCGCATCTGGTCAGGCTCAATAACCTTCTTGTGTTCACGGCCTTCTTTTGCACCTTCAGAACGCTCAAAAGCGTCAATGCGCTTCCAACCAGCGAAGTCGATAGGCTTCACACCGCGTTCTGCGAGCAA
>CAYQJZ010000006.1:7683-11212 GCA_964417995.1 uncultured Bifidobacterium sp. | reverse complement strand
GTTTCCGTACGTTCAACGCGCAAGCCAACCACTTTGCCGTCCTCGCCAAGCACTTCAGTTGGTGCAGAGTTGAAGTGGATATAGTACTTGCGATCTGCTGGATTGCCTTCAAAGTCAACGTCGCCGTCGTCTTCCATGTCTTCGGCCATCTCGCGGATCGCGAACAGCTCCTCAACCATTTGGCGAGTGAGCTTGTCTTTACCGGCTTCTTCGATGGTGTCGTCGTCGAGGTCAAAGTCGTCTTCGTTGATAATCAACTGCACGCCTGGAAGCTTTTCCATCTCACGCAACTCTTGCACCGAGAACTTGGCCTGCGCAACACCACGACGGATAAACAAGTGCAATTCGCGGGCTTTGTTGGCTTTAATACCCTCGTATACGTTGTCTGGAATATCGGTTTTGGCCTTGAGATCGTCAGCGTTGCGCATCAGCTCGCGTGCCACGTCCATTGCCACATTGCCGCCACCGATTACAGCAACCGTTTCAGCTTCCAGTGGCCATTCGCGAGCGCCGGTTGGGTAACCGTCGTACCATTCCACAAACTTGGCGGCGCCGTACACGCCGTCGAGATCAGCTCCAGGAAGGCCGAGTGACTTGTCTTCTACAGCGCCGGTGGCGAATAGCACAGCGTCGTAGCGGGCAAGTAGGTCGTCAAGGGTGACGTCTTTGCCGAATTCCACGTCGCAATACAGGTGGATGTTTGGATTGTCGAGCGTCTTTTCGAGAGCGTCGGCGATGAATTTGATCGAGGGGTGGTCGGGGGCTACACCGTAGCGTACCAGACCGAACGGCACAGGCAGTTTCTCGAACAAATCGATACGAGCATTCTCGCCCAGTCCCAGGTCTGCGCCGGTTTTCTTGAGCTGGCGCAGGAAGATGTCAGATGAATACACGCCGGCAGGTCCGGCGCCAATTACAGCAATACGAAGTTCGTTGTCAGTCACGCGCTCCAGCCTATCGCAAAGTCTCGAATCGCACCAGAGCGCAGAGCCTAACAATCTTCACCCATAGCCGTTGCAGCTAGTCTCTGTCAAACAGTGCGGTTAATGCCCAGCCGATTGACAGCACGTCAATAATCTCCTGCATTAGTGCACCGATAACAGCGGGGATCAGGTTGAATGCCGCGCACACCATGCCCACGATTGCTAAACCGAGGCCTAAGCATACTGCCTGCAGCATAATGCGCTTGGTACGGCGCGAAATAGCGATGGCTCGCGGCACGGAAGCGATGTCGTCGTTCATAATGACAACCTGTGCGGATTCTGAGGCGGCGGTTGATGTGCCGTCAGTGATGGCCATACCAATATCGGCAGCTGCTAATACGGGAGCATCGTTCACGCCGTCGCCAACCATCATGGTGATTGAGCGAGTTACCGAATTGCCAACAAAACGTGACAACATCTCATCCCACCACGGGCGAGCTTCGGGAGTTTTTTTGCCGGCATCTTCAATGGCCTTGAGTTTGTCTTCTGGCAGCAGTTCAGCTTGTACATTGTCAATGCCAACTTCGGCAGCAATGATGTCGGCTGACGCGTGCTTATCGCCGGTGAGCATGGATAGACGGTCGACGCCCATCTCGCGCAGTTTTGTTAGCGTAGCTTTAGCGTTATCGCGTGGCACGTCTTTAAGAACGATGCGGGCAGCGAGTACCCCGTCAACAGACACATAAGTGCCCATTTCATCGGCGGCCATGTTGCCAAAATGATCGTCAGGAGACGCTACAGCAGCTGGTGTTACGGGTATTGAAGCTGCTGGTGTACGCCGTGTGCTGCGGAACCCGCCACGTTTGCTGGCAGAAGTGCTGGATGCATGGGGTTGTGCGGTATCAGTCTGCGTGTCGTCAGTCTGCACAGTGTTTGACGTTTCAGCGTTTTGCCCCGTAACGAAAGCAAACCGCCCAACGCGCACCAGGTGTCCGTTAACTTCGCCAGTGATTCCCTTACCGGATTCTTCAGATACATTGCGCACTACTGGGTAACTGCGCGAATCTTTTAGCCACGCATCTTCTTCAGGTAGTTCCATGCCTTCGGCAAGCTGCTTGCGTAGACGTTCGGTAACGGCTGTACCCGCTGTTGTGATGCCTTTGGCGAGAATATGCACTGAGTACGATTCCACCACGCCTGCGTACATAAGAATGTGGTCAGCATCTAGCAGAGCAGTTGATGCAACGTTGTTTGTTGGAGTCGCAGGATGTGCCATCTCCACGCGCACGACTTGCGGCTTTTTAACAGTTAACGTGCCGGTTTTATCGAAGAAGATATGCGAAACACGGCCAAGAGTTTCCAACACCTCCTGCGTTTTGATGAGAATGCCAGCTTTGGCAAGCCTGCCAGTTCCAGCAATGTAGGCAACCGGAGCAGCAATCAACAATGGGCATGGAGTGGCCAACACCAACACCTGAGCAAATCGAGCAGGATCTGCCGAAATAAACCATGCCAAACCAGCAATAACAAAAGAAATTACGGTAAACGGCACGGCCAGCAAATCAGCAGTTTTTACCACCGTGGCACGTGAATTTTGTGCAGACGACACCAATTCCAGAATGCGCTGATATTGCGAGTCGCGTGCCAGCTCACTAGCACGCATTGTCAGCGTTGTTGAACCGTTAATTGCGCCAGACATCACACGAGCGCCGGCATACACTTCACGCGGTACCGGCTCACCGTTGATATTGCTTAGATCTAATGTTGCAGAACCGCTGAGTAGTTCACCGTCAACCGGCACTGTTTCTCCCGGCAGGACCACCAACACGTCACCGAGACGAACGTCTTCAACTGGAACAGTAGTGAAATGTGCGTGAGCTGCCTGTTCATCAAGTTCAGCAGCTTGCTTTTCCGACAGTTTCTCGTTCCGTGGCATGCCCCGGAACCCGTCGTCGGCACGATCACGGCGAATTTCTGACGGAGAAGCGTGCAAATTGGTTGCATCGTAGGTTTGCCTGTTTTCAGGCCCAACGCCTGGTAGATCAGACACATGTGCAATTTGTGGTGCGGCCTCCAGCAGTGCTGTGAGACTACTTTCAGCTTTTTCTTCGGCATACGCTTCAATAGCGTCACCGGAGTTTACCATTACGACGATCACCCAGGCAGCCCAGTATTCACCGACTGCGATTGTGGCCAGCTGAGCAACAACAGCAAGAATATCTACGCCAACGTGCCCTTGACGAATATCGTCAACCATTTCGCGAATGGTAGAGACGATGGTATATGCCACTAAAACAACGATGATCCACTGACCAAGACTGGGGTCAACAATCCATGAGGATATGCCCCACGGGCGAAAATTCCACATTAACGCCACCGGAATCGCTGCAATAATGACGATCGGCAGCATGGGAACGAGTTTGCATACGCCAATGATTTTACGGCATGTAGCGATGAGTGTACTCATCGTTTCTCCTTACGTCGCATCGTTGTCGGCATACGAAGTCTCGCAGCCGGTTTGCATTCACGCCTTGTTAGCCCATCGGCGAATGCATCGCACGACACACGGCGTAAAGATAGACAGATACAAATATTCACTTATGTGC
>CAYQJZ010000006.1:5663-7583 GCA_964417995.1 uncultured Bifidobacterium sp. | reverse complement strand
CCCCCACATGCTACAGCACCGGAATCAGCTGAAACGAACCACCCCCACACACCGCCCATCAACTGACCCCACCAATTGACCCCAACCACCAGCAGGCACGCAATCTGGCCAATAAACCCACACATTTCTGGACTGTAGGTCAAAAGGCCTATGCCCGTATTTCTCAGCGGGGAAAATCCATTCCTATCAACAGCAAAACGGGGATTCCCGATATTTCGAGAACCCCCGCCTATGCTACGTGCTGCAAATGTTGCAGCTATGTGCCTCTAATCAGGCACTGCAGCAGTGTTTACCACAGACCGAACGGATCATAGAAACCACCGCTGCTGTCGTCGCCGCCGTCTTCCTGATCCTGCTGCTGGCTGCTGGAATTATCGTCGTCATCGTCACTGGAGGTACCGTTGACGGCAGCTTCCTCCTGATCAAGCGTGACTTCAATGTCCATTGTTGAACCGTTGCGCACAATGGTCAGTGTGACAGTATCATCCAATGCAGCTGCGCGAACGTAGCCGAGTAGTGAATAGCTGCTGCTGACGGCATTGCCGTTGTAGGCCACGATGGTGTCGCCTTCTTCAAGACCAGCTTCGTCAGCGGGGCTACCGGAAACAACTGCCGAGCCGCTGGACGACGCAGTAATCAGAGCACCGCTACGAGTCACACCGTCAGCTTCAACCGTGGTGCTGGTAATAGTTACACCAAGCGCTACGTGAGTGGCCTCGCCGTCTTCAATAATCTCCTCGGAGATGCGCTTGACGAGATTCGACGGGATTGCAAAGCCAATGCCGATGGAACCGGCTTCATCACTGGAGCTTGCAGTCGAAGCGATAGACGAGTTGATACCGATCACCTGACCAGCTGCATTGAAGGTCGGACCACCCGAGTTACCAGGGTTAATAGCTGCATCGATCTGCACAGCATTGGTCACGATCTCCGTGTTGTCGTCGTCTACTACAGAAACTGGTCGGTTCAGTGCAGAAACAATACCTGTGGTAGCGGTGTCGGCGTAACCAAGCGGGTTGCCAATCGCCATCACAGCCTCGCCAACAGCGAGGTCGTCAGAGTCAGCAAATTCCACCGGAGTCAGATCGTCAGGGGCGTCCTCAAGTTTAATAACCGCCAGATCCGTGGTCGAATCAGTACCAACTACTTCCGCCGAGTAAATCTGCCCATTGGACAGCGTTACCTGAATGGAAGTAGCTCCCGAGATTACGTGATTATTGGTCACGATATGACCTTCGGTGTCCAGAATTGCACCAGATCCGGCCGCTGTGCCGCCGTCTACAACAGTCTGGATGGCCACCACAGAGTCAGAAACGTTGGCAGCGACAGTCACCCAGTCAACTGAATCACCGTCAACAGTGGCACTACCGGAACCAGACTGATTGGAGTCAATATCTGCCAGAGAGCTCGATGATGGCAGAGTGACCCAACCTTCGGTGACGGCAAAGTAACCAAGACAGAGGCAAAGAACCGCAGTAACAACAGCAGCCACAATGGCGACAATCACACTCTGAACAGCAACAGTGCCGCCCTTTTTCTTTTTGCCATTGCCGTTGTTTTCAAACGGAGAATTGGTGAACACCGGCCCCTGCGGACCGCTCGGACCTTGCGGACCGGGCTCTTGTGGTGCGTAAGGATTCTGCTGACCAGCGTTCGGATCATTATTCTGCGCATTTGCCATGAATGGATTACCACCGAAGTATGGGTTGTTATTACCCTGCGGCGGCATCTGCTGGTTCTGCTGATTGGGCTGATTGTACTGCTGTTCGGCAGGCTGTTCCGGCTGTGTTGGCGTGGGTCCATATGCACCATACTGAGGAGCCGGGCGGTACTGCGTGGTGTACGTCTCGTGTGGCGCCGCGCTGTAATCCGGTCGATCATCTGGAACATTGTCCGCAGACACTGTGGTTGTATCGGCTG
>CAYQJZ010000006.1:0-5563 GCA_964417995.1 uncultured Bifidobacterium sp. | reverse complement strand
CGTCGTTCTCTTCAGCCATTGCTGCTCCTTGTTGTTGTTCCTTGGCGGCCTGTATCTTTCAGCTATCTGCCGCCCCAGATTCGCTATTTACAGAGTTAAGGAAGTTGCTCTGGAAGTTTCCTGAATGTTGTTTGAGAGATATGAGGTAATTGGCAACTACTTACCCGTATCACCGCGTTTGGTACGGCTTAGCCTAAAGTGAACGTATGACCAGTCTGCTCGACCAGCCTCGTGGGGCGCAGCCCGGTATGCCCGGTGAGCGCAGCGCCTTCTCGTTTGAAACCATCACTCGTCTACCTCATGCAGCATCCGGCAAAGGCCGAGACGGGGCACGATACGGGCGTACCGGCATTATTCACACCCCCCATGGCGATATTCACACCCCCGCTTTTGTTCCTGTCGCAACGCAAAGCGCAATGAAGGGTGTACTGCCAGAAACTATGCGCGATCTGGGTGCTCAATGCCTTCTGTCGAACGCTTTCCACTTGTATGAGCGCCCTGGCGAAGACGTGCTGGACGAAGCAGGTGGTCTGGCACGGTTTATGAACTGGAACGGTCCGACTTTCACCGACTCTGGTGGTTTCCAAGTGTTGTCTCTTGGTGCTGGATTCAAAAAAACACTGGCGATGGATGTCACCGATAAAAAATCTGACGACGTCATTGCCGAAGGAAAAGAACGCCTCGCTTTTGTTGACGAAGATGGTGTGACGTTTAAGTCGCCATTAAATGGTTCTTTGCATCGATTCAGCGCCGAAATTTCGATGGGTATTCAGCATAAAATCGGTGCCGATATCATGTTCGCTTTTGACGAGCTGACTACGTTGATGAACACACGTGGCTACCAAGAGCAGTCGGTGGAACGCACATATCGGTGGGCGCAACGATGTGTGGCTGAACATGAACGGCTCACACAAGAGCGTGTTGGTAAGCCGTATCAGGCGTTGTATGGTGTCGTTCAGGGTGCCAACTACGAGGATTTGCGTAGACACGCAGCTGGGCAGATTGCCTCGCTTGACCTTGACGGCGTTGGTATCGGTGGCGCGATGGAAAAGCGCATTATCGGCGATATTTGCGCATGGATTTGTGATGACATGCCGGAAAATCGCCCCCGACACGTACTTGGTATTGCTGCTGTTGACGATATTTTTGCCTGTGTAGAAAACGGCGGAGATACTTTTGATTGCGTTGCACCCGCACGCTGCGGCCGAAATGGCGCGATTTTTACGCGTGATGGACGCTATAACGTTAAACGCGCCGAGTTTAAACATGACTTCCGCCCGTTGGAAGAAGGCTGCGATTGCTACACATGCACGCATTACTCGCGTGCCTACGTTGACCATCTGCTGCGCGCACGCGAAATCAACGGTTTTACGCTGGCAACAATTCATAACGAGCGCTTCTTTGTCAAACTGCTTGATGATATTCGCGCATCAATCGACGGTGGATATTTCGACGAGTTTCGCGACGAAACGCTTGCCCGTTTCTACGCGAATGGATCACGCGGCTAAGCAGTCCAGTTCGTACTGCGATACGAAAAAATTGGGGCGATAGGCCAAAAATCAGTAAGCAAGAGCGCCCTCAGGCTCCACTCCAAACCGCCAACAGTCCAGCTCAGCTTTGTGTCCCATATCCTTGCGTGACACTTGCCGTCATGGGCACTCACTGTGCTGGAATATATTGTGTTCCACATCCTTGCGTGGAACACAATTGCTTACACCAAAATGCGGCTTATAGGACAAAACTGTCACGGCAACGTTGAGTACTAAACCCCAGCATTGCCGTGACAGTTCTTTTTACCTGCTTCGTGACAGTTCTGTTTTATCTGTCCCGTAACAGCTTTACCTGTTTATTTGCTCAGCGTTCAGCGGACCTATCTTGCGTTGTCTGTAGCAACGTTTGAATGTCAAAAACTGTTTTACGCGAGCAAATTTCTGTAGGGAATTAGTCCATCGAAGCTCCGCCATCGACGTTAACAGACTGGCCGGTGATGTGATCCGCATATTCAGAGCACAGGTACGCCACCGTGTAGGCAATGTCTTCCGGCTTCTGGTCGCCACGTTCCAGTGGAATGAAGGTTTTGAGGCTGCTCTTCCACGACTCTTCCCTATCCAAGCCGCTGTTCTCGTAGTTATCGAGAATCTTCTCCCACATTGGAGTACGGATAATGCCTGGGCACACAGAATTCACATTGATGTTATAGGGTGCACCGGCGTACGCAGCAGCCTGGGTGAGATAGATAACCGCAGCCTTGGTCATGCCATAATGTGAGAAGCCCTGCTGTAACGCGTGGCGCCCCGCAAAAGACGATGTATTGACAATTTTGCCGCTGACCCCCAGCTCAATCATATGCTTAATTGCAGCTTGGCAGCCATTGTTTGCACCCATGATATTGACATCCATGAGCTTGTGAATTTCTTCCTCGCTGGTATCGAGGAACGAATTCAAACCAACGATTCCAGCGTTATTCACCACAATGTCAAGACTACCGGTTTCATCCGCAGCCTTAGTCAGAACAGCATCAACGGAATCATAACTGCTGACGTCAGCTACACATGGTTCTGCCTCATGCCCGGCAGCCTTCAGCGCATCACACACCTTGATGCTGTTTTCTTCGATTAGATCAGCAACATAAACCTTTGCCCCAGCCTCAGCAATAACTGTTGCGATAGCTTCACCGATACCGCGACCTGCGCCAAAAACCACAGCTGTTTTGCCAGTAAAATCAATCTTCACGGTAACGACCTCCTCGTCTGTATTACTTTGATTACCTTGCCTTGTAATTACAACACTTACACGGCACTTCCAGTTAAACAGATAAGGCCACATCATTCATCGAAATACGTTAAAAGCTCAACAAAACCAACAATGCGCTAACTCTGTGGTATTTGTAGCTAGTCGTTCTTGTACCGCTGCAACATTTACAGATACAGTTGCAGTTGAAACGAATACACGTACAACGCCGGTTCTTCGGTACTGCAGAACTGCGGCACTGCGGACAACTGGTAAAAATTCGTCCAGTTCACCGAGGCCAGTTCCGGGGCTGTAGGTCAACTCTCTCAACTCACACAAAAAGATATGGCTATGGGCCAAAAATAGGGCTACAAGCCCAAAGATACAGGGTTGCGCAGAGCATCACATACGAAAAACAGAAAAGCCCGGACTATAGGCCAAAAGTCTGTTAGACGTCCATAAACAAAAGTGACCGTCCACACCAGTCAATCACTTGACAAGTGTGAACGGTCACAATCAGCAGATGGTTACTTTGTGTAACGCTTACGCACCACACTCACACCCGCAGCAGCAAGTGCAAGAGCAGTTGCAATCGCCACTACAGCAAGCATCGCTGCACCAGTCTGTGACAACGCATCATCAGACTCAGTAGCAGTATACGTATTCGCGAACGTCACAGCATCAGCATCAGTACCATCAGCTTCAATGCTCACATCCGCATCAAGATGACCGTCGCCATCATCCGTAACCGTCACAGTCACCGTATACGTGGTGTCATCATAAGTCACACCATCCTGACCATCATCCACCTCGCTAAGCGTATACGTGTACGTACCCGCCTCAGTGAACTCAACTGATCCGAACTCAATCGAGCCATCAGCATCATTCGTCACCAGCACAGTGGAATCTTCAGCACCCTCCAGCAACGGCGAACCATCATCCGCCACCAGCTGGAACGTGAACTGGCCATCAGACAAATCAGCACCCTGCAACGTCTTCACACCCGTAAGCGACACACTTGTCGAAGCAGCCTCATACGTGTTGGTAAACGTTACTGTGTTGGCTTCGAAGCCCGTAACAGACCACGTCACGGTATACTGGCCGCCACCAGCATCTTCAATCTCAGCAGTCACCGTATAAGACGACTCATCATAAGTCACACCACCGTGTCCGTTATTAATCTCGCGGAGGTCGAAGGTGTAGGTGCCTTCAGCGGAGAAGGTCAGGCTACCGAAGGAGACAGCACCATCAGACGCGTTAGTAGCAGTGAGTTCCATGTCCTCAGCAAGGGTACCGGCCCTGCCAACCAGCGCGAAACTAAACTCGCCCTCGCTCATCTCACGCCCTGTGAGCTCTTTGGTGACGTTCAGATCAGGCGTGACAGTCAGAGGTAAAACATAGTACTCGTTCAAGAAGGTGAATAACGGGCCGGTGGTTGCAGTGGAGGAAAGCAACGCGATACCGCTTGCCGACTGGTTGGTTACAACGGTGAGATTACCCTTGCCATCATCCGTCACGGTAACTGTGAAGATCTGATCGGAATCATTCGTCACACCAGCAACCGTGCCACTCTGGCTCACCTTATAGGTGAACGTCTTGGAACGAGTGCCGCTGCTGTCATATTTATCATTTTCCGTGAACACATTGTCAGCGTCGAAGGTGACGTCGCCGAAGTCAATGTTGCCAACTGAATCGTTGGTGGTCGTCGTGCTATCAGGCATCGGAGCATCGTCGTCGTCTGAGCTCAACGTGTAGGTGAACTTACCCTCAACGTCGGCGAGCGTCGGAGCCTTGCTGTACCCGTTGGTGTTGATTATCAAGGCACCGTGGAAGGACACCGGCACCGCCTCAGTCTTATACGTGTTAACAAACTTCAGAGTACCGCCACTATTGTCCGGATAGTCAACAGCAACACTCAACGTACCATTGTTGTTGTCCGTCACCGTAACGGAGATCTGGAAGGTTGATTCGCTGGCTGTGATACCAATGTCCGCCAAGCCTTCGGTATTCTCAGAGACAGTGTAGGAATAGATATAGATGTCCTTATCTCCATCCTTGCTGTACTGAGCATAGCCCTCGGTGACGTCCTGATTCAGACCCGCCTTGGTGTACTTGATAGTGCTGAACGTAACGGTGCCAGCCACGCCGTCGGATGCAGCGGCGTTGGTACCGGTCGCATACGTCTTCGAGTCACCATCCCTGTTGGTCGCCACGACGGTGAAATCGTACTCATCCTGCGCCATAGAGCGACCGTCTGTGGTCTTGGTCGCGCTGATGTCACTCAGTTCACCGGTAGCCGTGTAGGTGTTGGTGAAGGGGATGAGGATGGCTTTGGTCTCGGTCTCCGTGCTCTTGTGCGTATAGGTCTCGGAGTATTCCTTGTCATCAGAAACAACCGTCGTGGTCACCGCAAGGGTTCCCTGATTGTTATCCTCCACCGTGATAGTCACCGTGTAAACCGTGGAATCGTAGGTGTAGCCTTCAGCATCACCCTGAGTCTCCTTGACCTTGAAGGTGTAAGTCTTGCCGGAGTCCTCATTCGTAAACTTAGCCGCATCGAACAGCTTGAGTGTCTCGACAGCACTACTGCTACTGGTAGTCATAGTGGCTGCTGTAGAAGAGATGGTCTTCGACTCGCTGCCGAGAAGGCCCTTGGCATTGTCATCTTCCGCAGTAACCGTGAACTTGAACTGATCCTCAGCGATGGAATGGTTCTTCAGCGTCTTCTGAATCGCAATGCTGCTGGCAGTGTTGTAATCGAGCTCGGTGCTGTACGTGTTAGTAAAGGTCGCACTATCAACGGTCTTACTGTCCTTCTCATAAGAGACAGTAG
>CAYQJZ010000005.1:60977-62462 GCA_964417995.1 uncultured Bifidobacterium sp. | reverse complement strand
AAGACTTACTATTACACGGTGCGTGCTTATAAGGGCAATGTGTCGACAGCAAAGTCCAACAAGTACAGTGCTCAGTATTGGAGTTATCACAACAGCACAGGATTGTCAGTAGTTGCCAAGTAGTAGAGAAAAACTGTTACAGGAATGCAAGCTATGACTGAACGTACAACGATTAGTCTGCATGGTGTGTACGAGATGCTCCTGGCGTGGATGGGACACACTCTGTGGTGGCCGGCAGACACACGATTTGAGATTGCTGTTGGCGCCATTCTTGTACAAAACACCACGTGGCAAAGCGCTCAGAAAGCTATTGACAGGCTTCGCGATGTGTCAGCGTTATCTGCGCAAGCAATTCTCGATATGCCTGTTGAGACACTGCAGGAACTGATTCGTCCATCCGGTTTTTACCGGATGAAAGCCTCTTATCTGCGCTCATTCTGTGAATGGTTCCATAATCTAGGTCAGTGTGACAATGACGATGCGGTTCCTACGCTTGTAGACGGTCAAACCGATACACAAGTACGAGATGAACTGCTTGATATTCGTGGTATTGGCGGTGAAACTGCAGACGATATTTTGTTGTACGTGTTTGATCGCCCAACATTCATTGCGGACCGTTATGCGCGACGCCTGTGTGAAACATTAGGTGTTACAGATTTGCCAAAATCCTACGAGGGATTCCGTCGTCGTATTATGCCCAGCATTAGTTCGGGCACGTGGACACTTGACGAACTCAAAGAATTTCATGGGCTGATCGACGAATTCGCCAAAACCTGCCGTACTGACGATGATTGGAATAACAGTGTTGCCGGTCAGCATTGGCTACAACTGGCTTAACTGCGCTAGCTACAGGTAACTGCAGGCGTAGGTGATATTCATCACATTCGTTGATTTTGCTGGGGTGTTGCGCTGTTGATGACGTACTCTGGAACAACATCAACGAAAGGATGAATTATGGCAACGCTCACCGACGAGATGATAACCTTCATCAACAACAATCTGGCATGGGTTACTACTGTCAACAAAGACGGCGAACTCGACCTCGGTCCAAAAATGTCGATGTTTGTACTTGACGAGCATCACTTGGCTTACCACGAACGTACCGCCGGACAAACTTATCGCAATCTTCAAGACGGCAGCCCCCTAGTCATCGCCGTCGCTAATCTTGCTGAGAAGAAAGGATACCGTTTCCGCGGGCCGGTGACGTTAGTCACTGAAGGTAAGATCTATGACGACCAAGTGGCAATCGCACAGGAGAAAGGTACAAAGATTCCTGCGGCCATTCCGGTAATGGAAATCACAGAGATTCAAGACTTAACTTCTGGTGCTACTGCCGGCACCACCATCGACAAAGACTAAGGCTCAGACTCTACAGAGGCACTTCACGTCATAATATTCACCACAGAACGGTTTACAAACGAACGTTCCGTATAACGCCATCAGTGCTGTTATACAGAACGTTCGTTTATTTATATGCAGGGGAGT
>CAYQJZ010000005.1:57774-60877 GCA_964417995.1 uncultured Bifidobacterium sp. | reverse complement strand
AGATAATCGTTGTGTTACAGACGACTACGTAGAGCGGGCTATTGGTGTTCTCACACGTATAGCCCAACATGTTGAGCAGTACAAGTTATCAATTCCTGATCCCGATGACGATACTCTGATCGAACAGTTTGCTGACGATCTGCAATGGGCTCATATCGCAGTAAACACCCCGGATGCTGTTTACTTTATGCGCATACAAGAAATCTGCGGACCAAACCCTGAACGCAAAACGTGTCAAGAAACAAACAGGCAATCGTCAGACAATGAACCGGCATGGTTAGCAGAGCGCAGTCGCACATTCATCAGTACAGGGCGTTTACAACTGCTTATCCGCAGTCCACAAGACCTGTATTGTCGCAAAACGTCACGAGACAGTATGACGTCCACACTAGAAGACAAGATCCCCACAATATTAGACGGATTTGCCGCAGCATACCGGCGTCGGCAGATTGAGCGCCAACAACGTGCCGAGTGGGAAGAACTCCGCGATAAAGCCATGGAACAGTATGAGTCGCAGCACATTATGCGTTATGTAGACGTTATGTCTGAACAATTTCACTCCATGTCTCGCCGCCGCGAATATCTTGCTGCGTTGGAGCGATCACTTGAACAGTATGATGGCGACGATAAAGATAAAGTAATTCGCCAAGTTGCTGAACTGCGTCAGCGTGTTGACGATGAAGACCCTGGTTTGCATCCCGAATGTTTAGTTTTTGATGTGCCACCACCCGGCGATGAAGACCTTGAAGCATTTATGGACGGGTGGAGTGCTAGTGGGCCATACCATGTATTCCCTGAATATGGGCGATACCATCGTCGTAACGGTGACAACACATAAACGGCAATTGTCCAGTGGCCTTCGATGGTGGGCGATGGCATACGCGTGTGAATGCATGTTGCTGGTAGGTGTGATAAATGCTGGCTTGATACGAAGCGCGTAAGTCTCGGTATACGGCGTGTGAAACTTATACTGTTGTGGCATTGAACGATGTGAATTGCTGAGGAGACGACATGAGCAGCAAACGTAAGAACCATCGCATCCGGTACATTGTGTGTGCGGTGTTTTTTCTGATCATTGCCATCAGTTTGGCTGTAGTGGGATTCTGGATTCCTGCTGTAGTAGTCCTGGCTGTTGCCGTGGCGTTCCTTGGTGACGCTCGTTACGCCGACAAGAAAATGTCTGTCAATCAACAGACAGCGGCACGATACTCAGATGCAGATCCTGTTAAACACAATGCTCAAGGGCGTGTAGAATCCCTTGAGCTTGCTTTGCAAGAAGCCAGTATCAATGCTGCATTGGAAACGGATCACACTGAAGTAAAAAGCAATTCTGATGACAGTGAAAAGTTTTCAGAAAAACACACGAACTCGTAATTCACGACTATTTTCCTCAAATATGCGGCATATTTCGCTACATGACTACCAGCAAACCTCTAGTGCTATATAAAGTGAGTGGGTGCGTTTGTGGTGACTATAACGGGGCACACCTTCAATCGTAAGAGAATGACGCAAAACCCGAACACTATTGATCCAACTGTGTGTTCAGCACGTTTGCGTCTACTCGAATCAATCAGTTGGTCATGGTCTTGTTGCCATCCTTTCAACAAAAGGTTAACTATTGGTTGACAACTTAAACCCAGCTACCAAGCAACAAGCCATAAGTCCTCAACAAAAGTGCGTCAAATCGGACGCTATCCACAGTTGAGTTCGTCGCTTTTCAATCTGTTCATGTATGGAGATAACTGGCAGTCGAATCGACCGCATCACAGGCGGCTTTCAATCTGTGCATGTATGGGGAGACAACGCAGTGGGCTGCTGACACCAACGATGTGGTGACTTTCAACCTGTGCATGTATGGAGTCGACCGTGCGCACGAGCCTCACACAGCGAGGACGAGCTTTCAACCTGTGCATGTATGGAGAAACAGACGAACTTATGCACTATGTCCCATGGTGGATTCACGTTTGCATAATTGGAATCCAACAATAATGCGACGTGGTGTCGGTCGGTTCTTCTTTATCTTGCGCCATTCAATGTGTTCTTGCATCATCTGTGCCGCAGTGTTGGCCATACTGTCAAAATCCACTGCGATAGTGGTCAGGGTTGGCGTAGTAAGGGATCCTGCAAGTATGCCGTCGAAGCCCATAATTGCTACTTCGTCAGGGATACTAACACCGCATTCAACGAGTCCATGCATTATGCCAAGTGCCAGTTCGTCGTTCATGCAGTAGAGCGCGTCGAAAGGTAGTGTGCCGCCAGCTGCAAGTTGATGAGCAGTTTTGACACCAGCATCAAATGACCAATCGGAAGGAATAAGCGAATCCCTGCTAGTCGTTAGTCCGCATGTGTGGAGTGTGCGCTGGGCAAAAACATAACGTTGCTGTCTAAGACTGACTGACAAACTGTGGTCTGCTGTGTCAGCAAGAGCGCCGACAACACCGATGCGTGTGCGTTGGCAATCTTCGACCAAATGGCGAATTGCAGCATGAGTGCCAGCCAAGCTAGGTGTTTCAACGGAATCGAATACAACATCGATAGGAGCACTCAAATCGTCGAACATAACAACCGGATAGGTGTCGCCAGTAATCTGATTGATTTCACGACCGGAGTTACGCATCGAACAGATGAATAGGCCATCGCATGTGGAAGGATTGATTTGTTGGATTTGTTGTAATTCCGATTCTTTGTTGTACAAGGAAACCTGAATGATGAGTTGTTTTCCTTGATTGAGCAGTACTCGGGATAGGGAATTAGCAAGTTTCGAGTAGAACTGGTTTTCAAGATCAGGAACGATCAGCGTATAGAGGTTACTCTGTCCGGAGCGTAGTGCACGGGCGGAGATATTGGTACGGTAATTGAGTCGTTCCGCTGCATCTAACACTTTTTTTGTTGTGTCCGGTTTAACAATACTCATGCCTCGGAGAGCTGCCGAAGCTGTAGACATAGATACTCCAGCTTCAGCTGCTACCTGCTTAAGCGTAACCATAATGTTCTCCCGGTCATGCGTTGATGGCGGAATGACAGATACCTTGAAGGATTGTCATATGCAAATGTACTTTATCGCTATCGGATTACAACGTTGCAAAACTGGTTTTTCTGGTTT
>CAYQJZ010000005.1:46747-57674 GCA_964417995.1 uncultured Bifidobacterium sp. | reverse complement strand
CCATTGAGCGAACATGGTTCTACTTCGTCCCTTAATCACGTCCAATAAACAAGCTGGCTTGTTATTACTTTGTGGGGGAGTTGATGATTACGGTCTGACACTCGCCATAATCAACAACACTCCGCAGTACCACGCACAAAAACCAGAACAATTAGCACACCTCGGTAATTATCGCATCGTTACGATTTGGTGGTAAGTGGGATACAGATGGTGCGGTATAGCTTGAAAAATGTTGGGCGGGATTGGATTTTTCAACGAATTGTATATATAATCGAATCGTTGCGATTTGTCAATGATGTAATTGCAACAGAAAGATTGGGAGAAATGGTAACTTCAAATGGTTGCGCAAACATTTTGAAGTTAGGCCAAGTTGCCCCGTTTCTTTCATCGAATAGTTGAGAGAAAGTATTCAGCCATGAAACGAAGGAACGTAACAGCAAAAGTTTTTGCAACACTCGGTGTTGCTGCCTTAGTTACAAGTGGTACCGTTGCCTGCTCAAGTAGTGACGATGCCTACGATGAAGACGGTAACCCGATTGTCACCATTCTGGTGGTAAAGAACTCTAATCAAACCAGCATGTCTGACATGACATGGGTATCAGAACTGGAAGAAGACTGTGGATGCACTATCGAATGGGAGGAGGTTTCTGACGATCAGTGGAGTCAACAAAAAAGTACCACTCTCGCAGCCGGCGATATTGCTGATCTGAATATTCGTGCTTACAGTCCAGACGACGTTGCTGTGAATCCGGACGCTTTTGAAGTTCTTGGCGACGACCTCGATAGTTTGCCTAACGTACAGGCATTCTTTGACGAACAGCCGATCGCTGAAAAGTTCGTCGAAGTTGACGGCGTGGTCACGGTATTACCGTCTGCTCGCTACAAGGATTTCCTTGCTTCCGGGCAGCATTTAATGATTAATAAAACATGGCTTGACAATCTCGGTCTTGACATACCTACTACATGGGATGAAATGCGCGAAGTGATGGAAGCATTTGCTACCCAAGACCCGAACGGTAATGGTGAAGCTGACGAGATTGCTTTCAATCCGCGTGAGCTGGACACAAGCCAAATCGGCGGTTGGTGGAGTCCTTTCCTGATGATGAACGCCACAGGCATCGTCACCCATTTCAACTCTGGTCCTTCCTCCACAGGTATTTATGTTGAGGACGGCGTGGTAGGCAACTTCATGCAGACTGAAGAGTTCCGTCAGGTTATTGAGTTCTATCATGAGATGATTGAGAACGGCTGGGCGCCATCTGACTTTGTCAGTGTTGAGGATACGGTTTACAACACCCGCAACCAGTCCGATGGTGAGACAGCAATTGTCGGTATGGCGTTTGGCTGGGATGAATCAGCCTTTGGTAACTACGGCAGTGAGATTACTGATCAATATATCGCCATCGCTGTTCCGGCTGCTGACGGTGTTGACTGGGAAGACACTGTGTGGGATGGTTCTCAAGAAGCTAACCGCTATGAGGACTACCATATGGCAATGTCTGCCAATGCCAAGAACAAAGAGGCATGTCTCAAAGTCATCGACCTGTTGTACTCCGAGAAGTATTCTGTTCAGCAGCTTTACGGATCACTCACCGATGAGTACATTGTTCAGACCGATGACTTTACTTACGAAGTGCAGCAAAAGTTTATCGATGCGCAAAATAACTCTGAGATTCCTGCACTGGAAGATCGTCTTGCAGGCTGGATTTCTGATGATGTAACTATCGAAAATGATCAAGCCGCTGAACATATTGCAGCCGCCGATGAAGCAAATTCTGAGCAGTATGATCACTATGATCATGAGGCTGATATGATGCCGATTTACGTGCGGTTGGGTACTGACGACCAGACTACTGTGTCAAACAACAACACAGCATTGTTCAATTATGCAATTCCAGTAGTCGCTAACTGGATTACCAACGGTGGTGCAGAAAACGACGATGAATGGGAGGAATTCCAAGAGAATCTTATTGCCTACAACATCGAAGAAAATATCGCTATTTGGCAGGCTGCATACGACGAGCAGGTCGAATAAACGTAAATCGACGTGACTGTTAAGGCGGTTGCTGTGCAGCTGCGTGGCAGCCGCCTTAACAGTGACACGGCATCTTTAAATACGACATCTTAAACAAGGAGGTTACGGTGTCTAAAACAACAAGAGCTGCTGTCGTGGATGCTAGAGGTGTAATTGATCAAAACGCATTGCGTCGTTCACAACCATGGCCAAAACGATTAGCGTGGCATTTTAAGCATTATTGGCATCTTTGGGCAATGGTACTGCCTGCAGTGGTTTTTGTAGCGATATTTTGTTACGTACCACTGTACGGTTTGCAACTGGCTTTCCGTGAGTTCGTACCATCGCAGGGGCTAACTGGCGGTGAATGGGTTGGTCTTAAGTACTTTACTCAATTTTTCACGTCGCCAATGTTTGCTTCGACGATGATCAACACTTTCAAAATCAGTCTGGGAACATTAGTTCTTGGTTTTGTAGCGCCAATCATCCTCGCTTTGCTTATCAATCAGATTGGTTCAAAGAAAGTTAAAGGATTCGTACAAACGATCACATATATGCCACATTTCATCTCAACGGTGGTAATGGTGGCTATGATCAACCTCTTCCTCACGCCAGAAACAGGCTTGCTTGGTCGTTTCTTTGGCGACACAGATTTGATGAACAATGCCAATCTTGTGGCTCCAATTTATTGGGTGTCTGAAGTGTGGCAGCATTGTGGTTGGAACGCCATCATCTATCTTGCTGCACTCAGTTCTGTCAATGTAAGCCTCTATGAAGCAGCCAAAATTGATGGTGCAGGACGGTTGCAACTCATTCGCCACGTCGATCTGCCCACTATTATGCCAACTTGCGTGATTTTGCTGATTATAAACATGGGTTCTGTACTCAACGTTGGTTTTGAGAAGGTCTGGCTGATGCAGAACGCGATGAACCTGTCTGGTGCAGAAGTCATTTCAACATACACCTACAAGATAGGTTTGCAATCCTATCAATATAGCTACGGTACCGCGATCGGCTTGTTTAACACCATTATCAACTTCGTTTTCCTTGTTGTAGCGAACTGGATCTCGAGGCGTGTTTCTGATACCAGCATCTTCTAAAGAAATCACGTTTGGAGGAAATTATGTCGTATAACACAAGTAACACACCTACAGTTGCGCCAAAAATTGATTCGAACGAAGTGCCCTGGAATAAACATGTCAAACAACAACGCACAGTAAGTGACTGGATCGTTGATATTGTCATTGTTTTATTAGTGGCTGCAGTGGTTATTGCAGTGGTGTACCCCATATGGTTCATTATCGTCGCATCATTTTCTGACCAAGCACTTGTCACGAATGGAGAAGTGAGCATATGGCCCAAGGGGTTCACCCTGTCAGGTTATGAACGCGTATTCCAAGATTCACGCATCTGGACGGGATACCGCAACACCATTATCTACGCAGTGGTAGGCACAATCCTCAACATGCTGGTTACTATGCCTGCTGCGTTCGCGCTTTCCCGTATTGAATTTAGGCCACGTCGCGTTCTACTGTTCTTATTCACTTTCACAATGTATTTTGCTGGCGGTATAGTTCCCAACTATTTGCTATACAGCGAACTTGGTCTGATTAATAACTGGCTGGTGTTTATTCTGCCTACCGCTGTGTCGGTGTGGAATCTCATTATCGCGCGATCATTCTTTGAAACATCTATACCGGAAGAATTACATGATGCCGCTCAAATAGATGGCTTAGGATATTTCGGTTACTTTATTAAGATCGTGCTGCCCTTATCCAGTGCCATTATTGCAGTGATTGCACTCTATTACTTCGTTGCACACTGGAATGATTATTTCACAGGTTTAATTTACATTCGTGATAGCGACCTGTCTCCATTGCAGAACATACTCCGTGATATTCTGCTTGCCAGTCAGACAAGCCAGCTTGGTTCTGGCGGTAGTAGCGGTCAGAGTGCCATCCAAGCACAGCAACTTGCTGAATCAATCAAATACGGTGCGATCGTGGTTTCTACAGTACCGTTATGGATTATCTACCCATTCCTGCAGAAATATTTCAATAAAGGAGTCATGATCGGTGCTGTGAAAGGCTGATCGAGACAGAACCTGTTCATCTGCTGGCCGCGCGCTGATCGTATTGTTTAGAGCGCGGCCACTGCATTCCTGACATTACGGAATTGCAACATTCGTCTACAGCGGGGGAGTGATCCATTTCGAGAGCTAAACAGCTAATACCGAGTGATTGAGGACACACCTGTTCCGTGGAAAGAACACAAGTTAACAGGCGACAGAAGTTTCGTTCGCAGAAGTAAAGGCATGAATTGTGGAACAGCAAGATAGCGACATATCCGATGCTAACAAGGACGCGCATTCATTACCTGACAAACAAGCAGCTTCACACAAGTACTCGGGTGAAGGTGTTGTTTTCAGTGATGAACAGTTGGATGCTATTTCAGGGTTAGCTAGTGAGAATATTTACGCGCAACAGTCGAAATGGCGCACGTTTCTCGAACTGCCTGTCAAAGATAAATGGCCGTTTTTTGTGCAGTATTTTCTTGCTGGTATTGCTGTGATTGTATTCGTTTTGGTACTTGCCGGTTGTTTTATATACGGGTATTTTTCTCAAGATCCTGATCCAAAGCTGTCTATTGCTGGTATCAATGTATCCGATGATGTAACTAGCCAGTTAGAAGAATTGGAAAGTGATTTTGCTTTCAGCTGTGATCTTGATGTGGATCTCATAACATACGACGGTAGTTATGTGATTACAGAGTCTGGATCGTCTGCTGGTGTGGTTGACAGTAGTATGAAGCTTCTTGCTGCAGTTTCAGCTGGAGATATCAACGCAATTATTACTGATGTTGACACTTTTGATGAACTTAGTGAGCGTGGAATTTTTTCAAATCTTAACGATGTGATTGACAGTGAGACGGTAGAGGAATTTGAACAATTAGGCATTGTTATCGAAGTTTCGCTCAACAATGAAGAAGGTGCTGATACAGTTCAAGGTCTCGACTTGTCGCGGTCAACAACGTGGAGTACTGACTGGTTGCCCGATGATTTGATTTTATGCTTCGCTAATGTGACAGAAAGTGGCACAGAATATCCGCAAGCTTTTGTTGACTATCTGAATTTCTCTTAAAATGAGTGTTATTTCTTCAGGTGCAAAAATCAAATATATCTAACGATATTAACTTTCACAATATACGAGATATACCTGCAAGAGCACAATCTAATGCAGTGATATAGAAATGAGGGGAAATGAAGCGCTTTGTAGTGGGATACGAGTTTTTATGTCGTATGATCCTCATGATTTTGGTAGTACATGTGGCATTCATTGTGCACACCGTACTTGGATTGGTGTTCTTGGGTTTGTTTCCTTCCATAGCTGCTTCTTGCTCAACATATCGTAGTTGGCTGTTAGATGTTGATGATCGTTCATGGTCAATACGGCAAACATGGACGGTGTTTCATCGCACATGGAAATCTGAATGTGGACGAGCTAACCTCTTCGGATATCCACAGATAGCGGTATGGCTTCTTTTGATTTGGGAATACTGGCTTGTACAGAACAATGATATGGGTATTTTAGGTATTGCTGTGTCAGGCGTACTTCTTTTACTCAATCTGCTTTATGGATTATTTGTCTTCCTCAGTTGGACAGTCCGTTCTAATTTTGATGAAGGTTTCACATGGGTACTGCGAACCTCGTTAACAATGGTGCTTGCTCGACCATTTTGTTCGCTGATGGTGTTCCTACTGTTTATTATCACGATCTGGGCATATGTTACCTGGCCTGGTCTGATGGTTGCATTCGGTGCAGCAGTACCTATTTTCGCCACGATGATGGTCGTGTATTCGTGGGGACGTTTACCGGGAATGGATGTGCATGTACTCGAACCAACACCAGCAGATATTGAACAACAACAGCGAGCATCACGCAATAAGATCAATAGCCCAGACGCCTGAGGTAGTGCTCAGTTTGTGCTTATGGACTGTGTTTGGTAGTGCTCAGTTTTTGCACACTGTGGTTTGAGTTGCGCTTGGCGGGGCGTCCTCTGTGCTGGTTCCAGTTGGTGAATTGTTTAATGTGTTGCTGAGTGTGGACATGCCTGGGTATCGTGGAATCTGAAGAGTTATCAGATGAACAGAAGTGGCTGAATGTCCACTATCGTGCGCACGCAATATGGGCCAGTTAGTGGGATCGATATTAACGGGTGCAACGAATACCTGGGAATCCCTTTTGCTACGCCACCGATTGGGGATCTTTCATTCCGTCATCCTGTGCCACCGCAGCCGTGGACTGACATTTATCACGCTGATCACGGGCAGAATAATCCTCTTCAACCGCGCGGTGGCAACCATCCAACAAATCAAAGCCAGGACTGTTTATATCTCAACGTTTTTGTTCCACAACATGCAGCTTCTGGACAAACCATTGCCGGTTATGGTGTGGATTTACGGTGGTTCTTATAGTCACGGTGGTAGCGGACGACTTGATTCCGATCCGTCTGAGCTGGAATACGATATGGCATTGTTTGCCCGCGATACTGGCACTATCGTTGTGACTTTTAATTACCGATTAAACCGAACGTTATCTCGCAACGAGTTGGCCATGAGATGCGCCAAATATGGGGACAGTTCGCTTCTACCGGCAATCCTGGGTGGCTACAATATGCCGACGGTGGTGAAATCGAATAACAGGAATGATGGCTACTATCTATGAGTACTGGCACATCGTGCATATACCTTGCATATATAAATTGGCCACGTCTTTCCCCCTGCGTAACCTTTTAGAGTCTTTAACAGGCTATTGTGTAGTGTCGAAAAGCGTCAAAAATCGCCATTATAGGCAAAACATCAACGTAGGAGGTGGGATAAGCAATGTTGAGAATGTTCAACACGATTAACGGACAGGTAGAACAGATCAGTAAACCGGAGAACGGGTCATGGTTATGCTTATCCGCTCCCACTGATGTAGAACTCGCCACCGTCGCTTCACAAACTGGAGTGGATCTTGCTGACTTACGAGCACCTCTAGATGACGAAGAACGCTCACGCGTGGACGTTGAAGACGATTACACGATGATTATCGTCGACATTCCAACCGTCGAAGAACGCAACGGACGCGACTGGTACGAGACAATTCCTCTGTCAATTATCGTCACCCAAGACATGATTATCACCGTGTGTATGCAAGATACACCGGTGCTTCATCCATTCATGGAAGGCACAATCCGCGGCTTCAATACGTATATGAAAACGCGGTTTATTCTGCAAATTTTGTATCGCAACGCCACAATGTATTTGCGTTACCTGCGTATCATCGATCGCGAAAGCGACAAACTTGAACTCAAATTACGCCACTCAATGCAGAATAGAGAAATTCTTGCATTGCTTGAACTGAGCAAAACATTGGTGTACTTCACCACATCACTTAAGTCGAACGAAATTGTGATGGAAAAACTCACCACGCTGGCTCGCATCAAGCAATATCCAGAAGATGAAGATCTGCTTGACGACGTTATTACCGAGAACAAACAGGCTATCGAGATGGCGAATATTTACAGCGGCGTTCTTGCTAACATGACTGACGCTTTCGCCTCCATTGTGTCGAATAATTTAAACAACGTGATGCGCATCTTTACCATCATCTCAATTTCACTATCAATTCCCACATTGATTTTCTCCATGTACGGCATGAATTTCACCAGCGGTATGCCGTTCACTGACCAACCATGGGGTTTTGCTCTTATCGTTATTATTTCCGTAGCGCTCGCTCTTGTGGTGACATGGTTCCTTACCCGATCGAAACTCTTTAAATAACGGTTTAATAATGGTGCACTGAGTTTATATGCGGGTGTGCCGGAGGATGTAATAAGCAGACGCTGATGCTGTTAATCAGGCATCTGCTAAAGCACTATGTGTTAAGTTAGGTCGATCAGTCCATGGTGTCCAGTTGCACGGCGATAATCCATGTCTATGAGTGACAACGAGAAGAACGTGACAACGGCGAACGATTCCACGGAACCCGCATATCGTTACAATGCGGCGATGGCACAGACCATCGAAGAACGATGGCAGAAAACCTGGGACGAGCAAGGCACGTTCTGGGCGGCAAATGTCAAAGGCGATCTAACAGATGGTAAGGGTCACAACGCTGAAGGGCGTCGTTCGTTCTTCGCAATGGATATGTTCCCGTATCCGTCGGGTAAAGGTTTACATGTGGGCCATCCTCTTGGCTACCTCGCCACTGATGTGGTCAGCCGCTACCACAGGATGAAAGGCGAGAACGTTCTTCACGCTATGGGCTACGACGCTTTTGGTCTGCCTGCTGAACAGTATGCTGTACAAACCGGTCAGCATCCGCGTATCACTACCGAGCAAAATATTGCCAACATGCGTCGCCAGCTGCATCGTATGGGCTTAAGCTTTGACGACCGTCGTTCTTTTGCCACAATCGATCCCCACTATGTACGGTGGACGCAGTGGATTTTCTCGCGTATTTACGACGCATGGTATGACCCGGATGCTACGAATCCCAGCGGATCACGGGGGTGCGCTCGTCCAATAAGTGAGCTTATCGCCCAGTTTGAGAACGGTTCACGCTCTATTCCCGGTCATGACGGTCACGCATGGTCTGATTTGAACGCAACCGAACAGGCTGATGTGCTGAACAACTATCGTCTTGCATATATCTCCAAGTCACCGGTCAACTGGTGCCCGGGCTTGGGAACAGTGTTGGCTAACGAAGAGGTTACTGCTGAAGGCAAGTCTGAGCGTGGTAACTTCCCTGTATTCCAACGTGAACTGCGCCAATGGTCGATGCGTATTACTGCGTATGGTCACCGGTTGATCGAGGATCTTGACACTATCGACTGGCCAGAGAAGGTTAAGCTGATGCAGCGTAACTGGATCGGCGAATCGCATGGTGCCTCTGTCCACTTCCCGGTGGAAACGCCTGACGGTGAACAGGATATGGAGATCTACACCACTCGCCCTGACACCCTGTTTGGTACCACTTTTGCTGTGGTCTCTCCAGAGCATCACTTGCTGGAATCGGTGCCTGACCAATGGCCGGAAGACACACCTGAATCATGGACTGGCGGATATAGCAATCCGAAGCAGGCTGTTGCAGAGTACCGTCGTGCTGCAGGAGCAAAAACCGCTAAAGATCGTGTCGATGAGGCCGGAGAAAAAACAGGCCTGTTCACCGGCTTGTATGCCATTAACCCGATCACTGGCGCCAAGCTGCCGCTGTTTACTGCAGATTACGTTCTGATGGATTATGGCACCGGTGCGATTATGGCAGTGCCGGGCGGCGATCAGCGTGATTATGATTTCGCTGTGAAATATGGTTTGCCGGTTATTTACACGGTTCAGCCGCTGTCTGACTCCGGCGACAATCTGGCCAACTATGAGGGCACAGCGCCGTTCGTATCACATGACGGTATTGTGATCAACTCGTCTGTTAACGCCACACGTGCCGACGGTCAGCCGCTGTCTATTAACGGGTTGCGCGTTGACGAGGCTATTGCCGCAGTGAACGTGTGGTTGGAGAAAGCAGGTATCGGTAAGGGTACCGTCAGCTATCGTTTGCGTGACTGGCTGTTCAGCCGTCAACGCTATTGGGGTGAACCGTTCCCCATCGTTTACGACGAGGATGGTGTCGCTTATCTACTGCCGGATGATCAGCTACCTATCAATCTGCCGGACGTGCCTGATTACAGTCCTAAGACTTTCGACCCGTACGACGCAGAATCCAATCCAGAAGCACCATTGAGCCGAAATGAGGATTGGGTAAAAGTAACACTCGACCTCGGTGATGGCGAGAAAACGTATTACCGTGACACGAACACCATGCCGAACTGGGCTGGCTCATGCTGGTATTACATGCGTTATCTCAATCCGAATGACGCCGAGCATATGGTCGATCAGGATGAATACGACTACTGGATGGGTTCAGATCGTGGCAATGGCAAGTCCGGTGGCGTGGATTTGTATGTTGGCGGTGTTGAACACGCCGTGCTGCATCTGTTGTATGCACGTTTCTGGCATAAGGTGCTTTTTGACCTGGGCTATGTGGATTCGTCTGAACCGTTCCACAAGCTGTTCAACCAGGGCATGATTCAGGCCTACGCGTACACCGATGATCGTGGACAGTATGTGCCCGCTGCTGAGGTAGAAGAAGGCCCTGCAGGTGCGGATGGTGAACCAACATACACATGGAACGGTCAACACGTTAATCGCGAGTTCGGCAAGATGGGCAAAAGCCTGAAAAATATTGTCACGCCGGACTACATGTATGAGAACTACGGTGCAGACACGTTCCGCCTGTATGAGATGAGCATGGGACCATTGGCCGAATCCCGCCCGTGGAATACGCGCAACGTGGTCGGTGGCATGCGCTTTCTGCAGCGTTTGTGGCGTAATGTCATCGACGAGACCACCGGCGAAGTACGTGTTGTCGATAGTGAACCGGACTTGAAAACCCTCAAACTGTTGAATAACACAATTGCCGATGTGACAGCAGAAATGGAGGCCATGCGCCCGAATACAGCCATTGCCAAGCTGATTGTGCTTAACAATCATCTGACATCGATGAACGCTGTGCCACGTTCTGCAGTGGAACCGTTGATTCTTATGCTGTCACCGATTGCTCCGCATATATGCGAGGAACTGTGGAATAGACTCGGCCATTCTGAGTCTTTGGCATATGAGCCGTGGCCGGTTGCTGACGAACGTTACGTTGGTCAAGATACCGTAACCGCAGTCGTGCAGGTCAAAGGCAAAGTACGCGCCAAGCTCGAGGTCAGCCCAGATATTGATCCAGACGAGTTGGAGAAGATGGCGCTTGAAGCCGTCACTGATCGTCTTGGTGGCAAGCCTCCACGCAAGGTGATTGTTAAAGCACC
>CAYQJZ010000005.1:11713-46647 GCA_964417995.1 uncultured Bifidobacterium sp. | reverse complement strand
TGTGTGCTGTGGATAACTGCATTCTTTCGACCACAATGCTGCTGGAACGTAGACGATACATGTTCGCATAATCCAGTGTGGGGTTATGACAAACGAACAACACACTGCTACAACAGGTCAACGATTACGTTTTATACGTGCTGCTACTAAAACAGAAAATGAAAAACAGCAGCTACCCTCGCTACCGTCATCGTCTGCGGTATCTCTGGCAGCAGACGACTCACCATTGCCAGAGACATCGCCATCACGCGGAGAATGCGAGACCGTATTACCGCAATCTCAAAGCTTGTCAGATACCCCGTCTTACAACGCAGCGAGCAACGTAGTAAATTGCCAATTCAATGACTCTGTAGAACGCCGCCGCACATCAAGGAGCTCTGCAACACTTGCCGATTTATCTGGCGTTCACCATAGCGACAACAAAGACGCATTGATGCTCAACAGTTCACCAACACAACGCGCCAAAGCACGAGTAATATTTCAACCAGTACACGCCTTAGCTGCCGTATTGCTTTTAACCTGCGCTCTCTGTGCCAGCCTCACCATGCTCATCCAACAATCATTGAACTATGCAGCATTATCAGACAACACTTCTCTTATCTCAACTACAGCAGAAGACAGTGAAGAACAGAACAGAAGCAACACCACCGCAGGCGAAGAAACCACAAATGGTGAAGTCTTAAACGAAGAAAACACAGACAGTAATACCACAAACACCGGTGACACCACATCAGAAAACAACGAATCCAACAGTGACAACACCAGCAACAATGCTGATAACGACAACAATTCACAAGATGACACAGAATCGTCAACCGAACACATAGATGATGGACGAATTGATCTCAACACAGCAGGACTAACCGAATTAGACACCATCACCGGGGTTGGACCGGTAATCGCACAACGCATTCTCGATTACCGTGCACAAATTGGACAATTCACTAGCGTCGACGAATTACTGGACGTAACAGGCATTGGCCCCAAGACGTTAGAAAAAATGCGCTCGCAGGTGGTGGTTCGATGAACACGACAGTGCTTGAGCAATACGCAATACAATCATCCACGCCGACAGATACTACAGCACGACAAGAAAACGGCAATTGTGATCGACGTTTGTTAGCGTCAACTCTTGCCGCATGGGCTGCAAGCTTAAGTGCACATTTGATGTTTGACGCTGTAATGGGAACAACAAATACCGCATCGAGTGCTGTAGATTTGGAAACCACAGTGTTTCTCTGGGTAACAAGCAACGAGAGAACTCTGCTGATGTGTGCTGTTCCAGTGGTGAGTCTTGTTGTTATTGCGCTAGCAGTAAGTGCAATGGTGGTAATTAAAGTGCGATGTGGCGGCAGTTCGCCAGCACGATATTATGCACGAGCGTCAACAGTAGTTGTACCTGTATGTGCAGCATTGATTGCAGGTACAGCAGCATGGTGTGCGGATACGATGATATGGCATGATCCAGCATCGGTGAGTGCGCGTGATGGGCCGGTGTTGGCATCGGCAGCCGTACATATTACTAATCCGCCTGTGGTCTCAGATCGGTATGATGCCGACTGTCAGGTCGATGTGGCTATTCGATCTTTAACTGTGAACGGTGTGACATATACTTCTATATCAACAGCGCGGTTATATGCCACTGATAACACCTGTTCGATATTGCAGCGTGATGCTCAAATACTTATCACTGGTACATTGCAGCAAGCCGAGTTTGGAGCACAAGCATTATGGTTAACTGTTGATAGCGATGACATGGTGGATATTGTCCACGAGCCTGGTCGTGTAGCACAGGTTGTTACCAACATGCAGGAATCGTTCTTTGATGTATGTGATCGTTTATCAGATCAAGGCAGAGTATTGGTGCCAGGATTAACGCTCGGTGTTCTCGGTCAAGACCACATTGCTACTGGAACTAATGGGCATAACAGTGACGGCAGCCACAGTAGTGAAGTTATTGATGACGCGGATACTGGCACTGATACTGGCATTGGCATTGGCATTGGCATTGGCATTGGTGCTGGTACTAACGCCGCTGATTCTGCTGATGTGGTTGATACTGTTGATACGGATGACGCCGCTGATGCAGTTGACAATGAGCTTGATGCTGAGCTGATAACCCCGATTGACGACACTTATGCATCGTTATTAGAACAACGGTTTCGGCTGTCGGGAATTATGCATTTAATGGCTGTTTCTGGCGGTCACTTTGTGGTGGTTGCAGGGCTGATTCGACGCTTGTGTGCGCTGATACTGGCACATCGCGTTGTTGTAGCGATAGCAATGGCGTGTGGATACTGGGGATTGGCATCACTGATGTATCCGTCAGATTCTGTTCTCCGAGCTTTGGTGATGGGTATGATCGGTGTTATCTCCTGTGCGGTGGGGCGTCGTTCGCAAGGATTGACTGCTTTATGTTGGACAGCGCTTGCCGTACTGGTGGTTACGCCCCATATGTCAGAAAGTTTCGGTTTTTCTCTGTCGTGCGCAGCGGTACTTGGGATCATCCTCTTCACTAATCCGTTATGTGCACTATTGACGTGGTGTTGTCCTCAATGGCTAGCAGAACCGGTTTCTATAACCGTGGCGGCTCAAACGCTCACGTTGCCAATTCAAATACTGATGGAACCGCAATTGCCGTTAATGTCAGTTCCAGCAAATCTGCTGGTGTCACCAGTTGTTGGGGCATCTACGCTGATGGGTCTTGCCAGTTTACTTATCAGTACGCTGAGTTCGGATATGGGGTTTGCTCTGGCCTGGCTGGCGAGTTGCGGCACACTGGTGATGGAACGATGCGCAACATGGTTGGCTGATGGCGAGCATGCCGTACTACCGTGGGCTGATGGCGTGTTGGGTGCTGTACTTATCATCGTTGCAGAAATGATGGTGTGTACTATCGTGATAACCATCAGACGTATAAGCGCACATTACCGTGCTAAAAATGATGGACAAGAAGTTACTCGTAGTTATATGCGCTGCAGCAAGAAAACCAACATTAACGTGTACGGAAAACGGTGGAACCCAATCACCGCATGGTATGAGCGAGTTGGATTGTGGTGGTCACAGACGGCTACCATATTCCGCTCATGGACAACAGAGGACTCGTAGCAGCATCCATGCTTCAGCTTGGTAGAGTCATGCTTTTGTCCAGTGATGCTTAGACATTGAACAGTATGCCGAGAAAACAGCCAGGCTCAGGCCCGTTTCATATCGTCTACGGTGGCGACACATACCTCAATGCACAAACGGTGCATGACATGGTCCACGGTGCAGCTCACGCACACCCTGATATCGAACGTGTAGAGATAGACGCGGCCGAGGCTGACCGTTACGACTTCGACGAGGCAGTAAGCCCCTCTCTGTTGAGTGACAGTGCCATTGTGGTAGTACGCAACCTGCAAGCAGCTGACGACAGTCTTGTCGACACAATGGTCGATTACTGCCAACAAGCTGTCGCACATCCAGAAGATGCCAGCATAGTTATCTGCCAACACAATGGTGCGGCCGGTGTAAAAAACCAACGGTTAGTGGACCGTCTCACCAAAGCAGGCGCAAACAAACAAACCGTACCTGATCTGAAAAAAGCCGAAGCCAAACTCAACTTTGTTATGCAACAGTTTGAACGTCGTAACCGACGAGTCGAACCAGCCGCTGCACAACAGCTCGTTGCCGTACTGGGAGAACGAACAGGCGAACTTGCTGCAATGTGTCAGCAGTTATGCTTTGACTTCGACGACAATCCCATCAGTTTAAACCGCGTGAACCAATATCTGACAGCCAATCCACAAGTTACAGGATTCGCTGTTGCCGACAGAGCAATGGAAGGCAAAACCGCTGAAGCCATCGTTTCTATGAGATCAGCAGTAGAACAGGGAACCGAGCCGATTGCACTTATTGGAGCGCTCGCAATGAAACTGCGCACATTAGCCAAAGCATCCGCTGTGCGATCGGGCGTTATCTCTCAGGCTGAAGCCAAAGTACACCCATGGGTGTTAAAAAATGCGACACGACAGTTGAATGGATGGACATCAGAGGGGCTTAGCCGTTGTATTCAAACACTCGCTTGGGCTGACGAACAGAGTAAAACCAATGGAGGTGATCCGGTGTACGCTCTGGAACGCAGCATTATTCTCATCAGTTGCAAAGGTCGAGGTCAGTAGCTCGCAGAGAACAGAAGCTCACAGAAGTAAGCAACTCACAGAAGACCGGTAACTCACAAAGACCGGTGACTTACGGAGACTAGCAACTCACAGAAGTAAACATTACGCGGTGCGGTAAGGACAGCAAATGAATACAACAATAACCATCAGCGTGCCGACCTCCAACGACATGCATCAACTAGGTGCATGCGTTGCCGGACTTGTGCACGGCGGTGACGTGATTCTTCTGTCTGGACCTCTGGGAGCAGGAAAAACCACCTTTGCACAAGGATTTGGGACCGGCCTAGGTATTAGCGAACCCATTGTGTCACCAACATTCACCATTGCTCGAGAACTTCGCGGCCAGTTCACTGACGGGCGACCAGCACACGTGATTCACGTTGACGCCTATCGTCTTGGTGGCACTGCCTACGCGCCCGGTCAGAACACGGCTGACCGGCTTCTTGACGAACTTGAATCACTTGGTTTAGACGAAGAACTGGAACAAACAGGCGACGACACAGTGGTGCTAATGGAATGGGGCGAACAAATGGCTGCCGTGCTCGCTCCGCAACGGTTAGAAATCCATATCGACAGGCCGTTGCCCAATGTTACAGAGCAATCATCACAGAAATCAGAGCAAATGCTGGATAGTCACAATGAACGTCAACTAGGCAACAAAAGCAAAAAACAGTTCACAGAACCCGATGCGTCTACGAGCAACGGTATACGAACGGTAACCTTCATCCCCTGTGGAGGCGACTGGTCTGAACGACTCTCCACATGGAATCGCACACAGTAAAACCATCACTACTGCAAGATAATTACTATTCGCGCATGTGAGGCAATGTGACCGGTGAAGTGAATACGACGGGGAAACTATTACCACCACACATGGTGTAATGACTCCTGTGACAGTAGGAACATTCAGTCCGTCTCCAATACCACACTGGTGTGACGGCACAGGATTGAAATGCGTTCTTCTTAGCTTCGACCACTAACCTGCGTGCATAGTGTAATAGCGCTCAGATAGACGGTTGTGGTCAACAACCGGGGATTAACCCGTGTGTGTAGTGCAATAGCTTCACCAAAAACGGACAGGATACGGTAGACGACCACTAACCCGCGTGTGTAGTGTAATGGCGTTTTACTTCAAGTGTGAACAGTGTGAGTAGGCATTAACCTGCGCGCGTAGTGCAATGGCCAGCTTCCGCATTGGTAGCGGATAAATCAATCCGCTAGTTCATACATATGGCAAAACGGTATTACTTATTCGTTAGCCTATAGCCCAATTCGTTTCTCTACTCACAGTTCATGGCTACCGTGTGCAGCAAATTCATGACTAGCAGCGAGACAAATCTGCAGATAAGCTCTCGCTGCGCCGGTTGCCCGAGAGTTGTACAGTGAGATGGTCACCGAAGGCAGGAGGCATAATGGCGAACACGTTGGTTATCGACACGTCATACGGGTCAACAGTAGGCATTGTGGGATACGAGCCAATCGTTGAAACCGATTCACGCACCCATGTTGAACGATTGCAAGCCAACATCGCGCGTGCTGTTGCCAACGCTGGACTATCCCCACAAGATCTTGACCGCATCATTGTTGGTGTAGGACCAGCACCATTCACTGGTTTACGAGCCGGTATTGTTACAGCCAAAGCACTCGCGTATGCTACCGGTGCCGAATTGATCGGGCAGGATATTCTTCTTCCTCAACATCGTTTGATGCAACTACACCATGACAGCGATAGCAACAGTGACAGCAACGGCGGTAGTGGCAATGACAGCAACAGTGACAACAACGCCAACAACAGTGATAATGCCTGCAGAACTGACACTGATAATAGAACGCACCACATCGGTAACACCGAAAACAGCAATAAGACTATCTGTCATCTCACTCTTGCTGTCAACGACGCTCGACGCCGACAACTGTATTTTGCACTATTTGCTGACGACAACGACAAAGAGACCACAGAGCACGGCAACACTGCTGTGTTGTCTACTGGCAACAGTGTGGCAATAACGGAACACAACGTCAATACTCAACCAGAACACCACAAAACAGGCGACCGCTCCAATAGCAGGGTGTGTACTCTAATCGACAAAGATATCGATTATCCGGCGCAGATTGTTGAACGAGTCAACTACGTCGTCACTCAATTAAGCAGCAGCTATCCTTACACGCACTACGTTGTTGATATTGCCGGTCATGGTGCCAATAAGTACGTGGATGCCTGGTCGTCATTAACAAATACAGGAATGATGACAGAACGTACGCTACTCGATAGTGGTTGTTATGGGCTCGTGGAATTTGCCGATCTTGCACAACAGAACGGTGGCGCGCCCATTGAACCGTTATATCTGCGTCGCCCTGACGTATCAGTACCCAAACCCCTCAAACATGTACTCCATCATGGTGGTGCAAACGGAGCTGTTTGATGATCGTTGACGCGAACACTGTCGAACGCAATGCTGTTATTGAACGCATTGCTGAACTTGAACATGAATTATTTGATGCCGGCGCATGGAGCACAGCTGCCATTGCCCAAGAACTCGACGCCCCAGCACGCGTTTACCTGCTCGACGTCACACCACAAACAACAAGCAGTGCAGAATCCCCAGCTGCAGTATCACCAACGCCGACAATACCGACAATTCGTGGATATGCCGGGTATTGGTATGACGGTGACGACGCAGAACTAATGACCATCGGCGTGGGCACAGACTACCAACACCACGGTATCGCTACCGCACTGTTAACCGCCCTCATTGAACGTGCACGAGCACAAGGCGCACATCGAATGCTACTCGAAGTACGCGTCGACAACAATGCTGCACTAACGCTATACCAAAACGCCGGATTTACTCGTATCGGTGTACGCAAACGGTACTATCAGCCCGGAAATATTGACGCCTACACGATGGCACTCGACCTTACAATGCGCATTGTCGGATTCACACCAACACACACTGAAAAGTCAACCAGGAAAACTAGCACTTACACCAACACCAACATTCACATCAACGCCAACGCCGACACCGACACCGACACCGACACCAACACGGTGATAAATGCCCCAAGCGCATCATCCACCACAGAACAAACGCGCAACATCACCAACACCAACACGACACAAGGAGAACAACGATGAGCGAACCGGTGGTACTGGGTATCGAATCAACCTGCGACGAAACCGCAGCAGCCGTTGTTCGCGGACACGAACTAGTATCCAATGTCGTCGCCTCGTCAATGGATGACCACGCACGATACGGCGGTGTTATCCCCGAAATCGCCTCCCGCGCACACGCAGAATCATTTGTTCCCGTGGTATCAACAGCACTCACCAATGCTGATATGACAATCAATGATGTAGACGCGATCGCCGTATCTGCCGGGCCAGGCCTCGCTGGATGTTTAGCAGTAGGCGTATCTGGAGCCAAAGCGTTGGCATGGGCATCAGGAAAACCGATTTATGGCATCAATCATGTGATTGGCCATATTGCCGTCACCCAATTGCAATTCGGGTCATTCCCTGACAACACGATGGCGTTAATTGTTTCTGGCGGTCATACATCTCTTCTCCATGTGCGCGACGTGGCTCGTCATATAGACGTGGTGGGGACCACGTTGGATGACGCGGCAGGGGAGTGCTTTGATAAAGTTGCACGCCTACTCGGCTTTCCCTACCCGGGCGGGCCACATATCGACAAGCATGCGAGGAACGGCAATCCTCACGCCATCACAGTGCCACGTGGGCTAACTCAAGGAGAAGCCGGGCGTCGACACCCCTACGATTTTAGTTTTTCTGGAGTAAAAACTGCTGTCGCACGATGGATTGAAGAACAGCAAGCAGCCGGTTATGAGATTCCTGTAGATGACGTATGCGCTTCTTTAGCTGACGCAGTAGCAGGCGTATTAGCTGACAAGGCGATGCGAGGCTGCGAACAATACGAGTCACCAACATTGATTGTCGGTGGGGGATTCTCAGCGAATTCGCAATTACGTGCTGCTTTAGCTGAACGCAGTGAACAGTATGGAGTGCAGGTTCGTGTACCACGACTGGACTTGTGTACCGATAATGGTGCAATGGTAGCAATGCTTGGCGTGAATCTTGTTGAAGCGGGCGTTGAACCGTCCGTTCCTGATTTTTCCATCGATTCAGCAATGCCACTTAATCGCATCAGCATGTGAATAGTGCGGGCTTACCTGCGTTGTATGCGCTACAGGCTGACGTGATTAGCTGATTGCTATGACAACATCACATTGGAAGCGTGACACCCAGCTCAGTTAACGCTGCCCGAGTCTGATCAGCTGATACAAAATGCACAGCATACCAACCGACAGCACGCGCACCTTCAACATTGCGTGCTGTGTCATCAACAAAAACCGTTGTTGTCGGATGAAGAGTGAAACGCTGTTCAGCCAGACGGTAAATATTTGCCTCAGGTTTATGCATTTTCTCAATGCCCGACACCACCGTGCCATCAAGCAGATCGGCAAGTTGTGGGAACTTATTAAAAGCCAACGGGAATGTTTCATGCGACCAGTTAGTCAACCCCCACACGCCGTACCCGGCACTGCGTAAATCACGCAACAACTGTTCCATACCAGGCATCATGCGAGGCAACGCGTCAGCATAATGATCGATGTAATAACGGAAAATAGCAGCGATATCTTCACCCTGTTCGCGTACCACATCAGGCCAGATATCAGCAAAATCTTCGCCCGCATCCATACGATCCTCATAACGGTAAAATCCGCATGGATCATTGTCAGCACAAATTCGATTCACCACCTCGTCAGTGAAACGCCCCTCAAGGCAAGCATGGGTATTCCACTCAAGCAGAACCCCACAGAAATCGAATACAACGTCAGTGATAGGTGATGCGCTGTCAGCCATGCCGCCAGTCTAACCTACAGGCGAGTCTAGAGTGCATGACCACTGCCAGAAGCGCTCTGTGCTACTGCACCACATCCTCAAAAGCTTGCGGAATCGCAGCAACCATATCGGAGGCGATAATCGGGTGACCAAATGACGGCAATTGTGGAGAATCCTGACGTCCATACAACATAGGCGCTTGCCAACCATGCTGATCAGACTCAGATGCAATAGCTGCTGCCAAACCATGTACATGTGCACCGGCCGCAGCAATATCAACAACCGACGGCAAATCTGCTGCAGAATCATCAGTATTCTGAGCAAGCAACGCGCCGAGCATACCTGCTAACACATCGCCAGAACCAGCAGTGGACAACCATGCGGGAGCAGCACCGGCGAGCACAGTGCGTTCCTCACCGTTACCGTCTTCGCCAACAACAACAGTAACTGCACCTTTAAGTAGCACAGTGGCACCTGTTAACTCGTGTGCACGACGAGCATAATGCCACGGTTCAGCCATCACATCCTCAGTATCTGTGTCGTCACCGAGTCTGGTAAGCAGTCGTGCCAATTCAGCAGCATGCGGCGTAATAAGAACATGAGACGGCACATGAGCAGGCAGTAAATCCAATGCTCCAGCATCGACAACAATAGGTGGCATATCGTAAGCATCATTGCTGTCTTCACTACTACCATTGCTGTCTGATTCAGTGTCGTAATGCTGAAGCAGACGTGCAATCGTCGTGCGTTGAACATCATCCGTTGTATCATCCGTCTCAGCTTGCGATGGCACACCAGAACCAACAACCCAGGCCTGCACATGACCCTTACCGAGTACTACCTCCGGTCGGGCAGCCAACACCATATCTTGCGCACGTTGAGGGCCTAAATATCTCACCATTCCCACATTCGCTCGCGATGCGCCCTTAACACTGAGCACTGCAGCACCTGGATAACGTGCAGAACCAGTAATCAGACCCACTACTGAACGCGAATATTTGGAATCATAAAGGTGAGGCAAACGCACTGCTTCGCCCGCAAAATCATCATCAGCCATCTCGATTGCAGTATCAGCATTACTGCTATCAAAACCGAAATCCACTAATATCAGCCGCCCCATTGCATAACAGGCAGGAGGCAACATCGCGCACGGTTTCAACGCTCCAAAGGTCACCGTCACATCAGCAGGAATATATGCTCCCGGCAAAGAACCGTCATCAACACCCACACCAGACGGCGTATCTACAGCAAGAACTAACGGGAAACGCTGCTCTGACGCATAATCCAGCAAAGCAGGACGATCTGGCGGCAGGCCATCTACTCCCACGCTGGAAGCAATGGACGCAGAAATACCTCTCAGTGCGCCGCTAACACCAATACCAGTCATCGCATCAATAACCACATGTGCGCGTTCAATCACGCGTATAGCACGTTGAAAACGCTCCCCAGCCTCTCCAGCAGAGAAACCAGATGAACAACCAGGAATCGACGCTTGAGGGTCAAGAACCAGCACCTTGCCACCTGCACGTGCAAAAGCTGTTAAAGCTGCCTCATGCAGTGAACGTCCAACAGCAATAGCGGTTACCATAGCACCGTTACTGGCAAGCCGTGCAGCTGCATACAAACCATCACCACCGTTATCTCCAGCACCAGCAAGCAGCACCACACGCGCATCGGAGATATCAAGATCTTCATCGTCGAGCATCTGTACAGCGGTGTCAGCAACTGCACGAGCCGCCATACGCATCAACGGTACATTCCTGTCAAGTAGTGGTCGTTCCAGAGAACGCACAGTGTCGGCGTCATAAGCCGTGTGAGTGAGCATACGAATCCGGTCAGTATCGTCATTGTTGGCTGATACGGCGATATGCGGCATGTGATAACCCCCTTATCATCGTCCCTTTCCACTCTACTCGACCATGTGGTAGTCAATACACACTTGATAACGTTCAAAAGACGTACACTACAGAGGACAGCCGTCGCAGTGATGTCGCTGCTGTGTATGAGAGGGATACATAATGTTCGACAATTTGCATAACAAGATGAACCAGTTCTGGCACGAGGAAAGAACCCTTGCTGAAACTGACCCAGAATTTATTGATTTGTTCACACAATTTGCCTACGACGAGGTCGTAAAAGAACCAGGAGCTAATCATCCCGACCTTGACGACGTCACTCGATCGATGGCAATTCTTGCCACGTTGCTAGGATGCCAGGGACTTGACGAATACGAGGTTATGCTGCCGGTAGCGCTCGATACAGGCGTTACACCAGTACAAATTAAAGAAATTGTTTACCAGGCAACCGCCTATCTGGGAATTGGCCGAACTCTGCCATTCCTGAAGAAAACAAATGAAGAATTCGATGCACATGGTATAGAACTGCCACTTGATAAACAAGGCACCACCACGCGTGACAATCGGGTAGAAAAAGGCGAACAAGCGCAGGTTGATATTTTTGGTGAATCAATGCGTGGTTTCGCTGCATCTGGCAACCATATCAACAAGTGGCTATCAGGAAACTGCTTTGGTGATTACTACACGCGCAGGGGTCTTGACTATCGTCAGCGTGAAATGATTACATTATGCTTCCTCGCCTCTCAAGGTGGATGTGAGCCGCAGCTAACCAGTCATGCCGCTGCCAACATGCGTATCGGTAACTCACGTGGATTTCTTATTGCTGTGGTTTCGCAGTGCATGCCGTATATCGGTTACCCGCGTACGTTGAACGCAATCTCATGCATTACCAAAGCTGCTGAACACGTTGCTGAATAAGTAAAGAAAGATGATCGCAGCGAGCGTGGTGACGCTGATGAATCACCTTCAGCTGGTCAGTAAATTCAGTGGCGTTGTTGCTGCCACGACTAATCAGTTCGCTATTAAGCCATGAGATAGATTTTTACAACCACAATGGCGTTTCATGGTGTTGTCGCACATGCAAAGCCGGTAAGGCTGACTGACCGACCGACCGACAATGATATACAAATCGGCCGGATGACACGGGAATGATGCATATACATCTTTCCGTATTATCCGGCCGAAATAAGTGAGCACAAGTTTGCGTTGCGATACGCAGGTTTGCTGCGAATTTAAGCGAGCCTGGCAGACTGCAACACGAACAAATTAATACGTGGTGTCTGTATCGCTGGTGCTCTCGGAATCGCTGCTCGTACCGTCTGTACTGCTCGTGCTGCTGTCAGCACTGCTGTCGTCGGTACTGGACGAATCCGTATTGTCAGTGTCGCTGTCGCTCTCGTCACTGTCTGTTTCTTCGTCGTCAGTATCGTCGGAACTGGGGTCGTCAAGGTCGAAGATATCAGTGTTGAGCGTGCCGAGGATGCCTTCGTCTGAGGAATCGTTATCCTCATTCTCGCTATCTGTGCTGTCGCTGTCTGCATCGTCGTCGGAATCGTCGCTGCTGTTGCCGGTGACGGTTTCAACAATGTCAGATACCCAGTTGCTAATAGCCGTGCCAATATTGGTGAAGAAGCTTTTAATACTGTTCCAGAATCCTGTTGACTCTGTACCAAAACCGACGGATTGTGCTCGTGAGGCGATATCAGCGATAGTTTGTAAAGCATCATCGTCAAGGCTAAGGCCCTTGTCTTCTGCTGCTTGCTGGACAAGATCGAGAATATCGTCATCGGTTAAACTGCTGTCGGAGGATACTTCATTCTTGATATCTGAGATTACATCTGTGATATCTTCACCGTATTCGTCTTCAAGTTCTGCACTTTCGACAAGTTCTTCTGCAGCAGCTTCCTGCGCGTCCTCATCCAGTTCCTCGCCGATTGCCTCATAGGCCATGAATACGCCAGTTAACGCGCCTGTACCAGACACTTCGTAGGGGGCGGTGACCACAATGTTGACGTTTTCTACGCCCGCTGTTTCCAATGCGTTGGCGATCGTATTTTTTGTCACATACGTCAGGTTTGCTGTCTCCACATTGATGCCGCCAGACGTGGTGGGTTCAATGTATGAGCATGACATGGTTGTTGTGCCGATCACATCATCAGATAGATAATTCGACAAGTATTCACGTTCGTCATCATTAGTGACCTCGATAACCTCCATATTGTCGAGATCATCCTCAGTCAGATTGAAAAACTCCAGAACCGTTTCCCGCTGCGAATCCGTCAAATCCGCACCCAGGGTAACAATAAGTGAACTGTCGGCGAACGCCGCTGACGGAGTAATAAAGGCGACAGCAGTGGCAAATAATGCCGCCATAACAACAGCAAGTATTCGATGCAGTTTCCTCAGCATATTTATCCTCTCAAAATAGGTGTTATCACGTTATGTTTTATAACATCAGTACCCCCAAGTCTGCCTGATGCACGTGAAAACAACGTAGAGACAATCGACAAATCCTTCAAAGATGTGGGTGTGAACGCATGGTAGGGTCACTGATATGCGAATCAGTAATGAGGATTTCGAGCAGGCGGTGGAAGAGGCATTGGCTGGATTACCTGACCGATTCACGCGTGTACTGGAGAATATTGCGATTACTGTGGCAGATGAACCAAGCGACCGTGAACGTGCCACCATGTGTTCCTCTCACAGCGAACTGCTAGGGCTGTATCAGGGCGTGCCTCTTCCTCGTCGGACTACTGGTTATAGCGGTGTTATGCCCGACATCATCACCATTTTTAAAGGGCCACACGAGCGTATCTGCCGGACACATCAACAGTTAGTTGAACGAATCCGCACAACTGTGCTTCATGAGATCGGTCACTATTTCGGATTCGACGACGATTACCTGCATGCACACGGCTACTAATCGGTTGACCAGTTGCTTGAGCGAGTATGGCTTGTGCGACCACTCCATACGATAATCAGCGTTAGCGTGATATTCAGAGGAGAACAACAATTTTGCCATTGGCTTGCCCCGACTCCATAAGTCGATGCGCTTGAGTTATCGAGTCAAGGCCGTTAAACACATGCCCAATAGGCACATGTATGCGACCAGTTGCCACATCGTCAAGATACGCATTCAATACCTCAGCAGGTAGATCACTGGCCTCACCTGAGTAAGCGGTGAGTCGCACGCCATTAGGAATAACATCCATCGGGTAAAAATCAGGAATCGTCCACTCGTTAGACAGCATGCCGGTAAAACACACAGTGCCATGAACGCGCACGCAACGCAAAGTGTCACGTAGTGTATTTGTGCCCACCAATTCAATAGCTGCGTCAGCGTTGAGACCTGTAGCGGCAATGTTACCGTCGTCAATAATCACCCGATCCACACCAAGATTGTTCAACAGCTGGCGCTTAGACGGGTCTCGCGTCGTAGAAATTACCGTTAATCCTCTATGAACAGCGAGAATTGCCGCAGCCATACCTACTGACGATGTTCCACCGCGAATAAGCAATGTTTGACCGGGTTGCGCGTCCACGCCGACAGTGAGCGAGCCGTATGCGGTTTGTAACATTTCCGGCACTGCGCCAATTGATTTCCACGGTAGTTCACTTGTTACAGGAATTACCTGTGATGCGGGAACAACAACGTATTCGGCATAACTGCCATCAAAAGAACGTCCCATGCCACCCATCATTGTGACTACACGTGTGCCACACTGCCACGTGCCTGATGGGTCACAATCTACAGTGCCCGCAGCTTCAATACCCAGAATGCGAGGGAATGTGATCGCATCACCTGACAGGCCGCGCCGCGTATACAGCTCAGAACGGTTGATGCCAAACGCGCAAACGCGGATGCGTACCCATCCATTCGACGGCTCAGGAATCGGTACGCTGCAGATGCGAAAAGCGTCGGCGTTGCCAGGAGCGTCGAGCACAGCGGCATGCATTATTGACTGTTTACCTGATGTGGAGGTGGGTGGAACTGGGGGAGCGGGTGTCATGGTGGTGGTGTTTTTGGAGGTTTTGCTGGTCACTGGTTTTGCCTTACTGTGTGGTGATGTGGCGATGTGTGCTCTAACTATTTATCTACGATGGTTGGTGTTGTCTTAGTAGGGGTATTTGGCGTACTTAGTGGAGGGGGTACGTTTTGTTGCCTGTCAGTACTATACATGCAAACACTCTACGAACAGTGCGTGAGTCGTGCCAGCTCCATGTACAGCAAACCGCTGTTGACGGTTGACGTTATTCGTTAAAGTATATTCGCATGTTTATTCGGTTTGGTATGTGTTGCTGCTGCAAAACCGGCGTGAATACAGGAATTTGTGTTTACTTAAGCGTGTGACTTTCTCGTTGTGTAAACGACACGCCGCTCTGTTGACACAGTCTGCCATCTTGTTATGCTGTAACCGCTCATGTTACAACAAAGAGATATGTACCATATCGATCGGGGATGTTATGACCATCACTTTTGATCATGCGGGCAAACGTTACAGCACAGGTTCTGTAGCTGTTAACGATCTGTCGCTAACCATTCACACGGGGGAGTCGCTAGCACTTGTTGGCTCATCCGGTTCTGGTAAGACCACACTGCTACGCATGATCAACCGCATGGTTGACCCTACCGAAGGTCGTGTTCTTATTGATGGCGAAGATGTTGCCAGCAAAGACCCGGTGGCATTACGCCGTTCAATTGGATATGTCATGCAGAACGGCGGATTGCTGCCGCATCGTACAGTGGCACAGAATATTGCGACTGTTCTTCGCCTCAACGGTATGAACAAGCACGAGGCTCACAACAAAGCACTGACATTAATGGACCGTCTCGGTCTTGACCGTGATCTCGCCAACCGATACCCGGCCATGCTGTCAGGCGGTCAACAACAGCGTGTTGGTGTCGCCCGTGCTCTGGCTATCGATCCAGACATTCTTCTTATGGACGAACCGTTCGCCGCTGTCGATCCGCTGGTAAGACGCGCTTTGCAGAACGACGTTATCAACCTGCACCAGCAATCCAAAGCCACCATTGTGTTCGTTACTCATGACATCAATGAGGCCTTTACTGTTGGTGATCGTGTAGCGCTGTTACGTGGCGAAGGTGAGCTCGTTCAAATTGGAGAACCGGAGGAATTTGTCACGCATCCGGCAGACGATTTTGTGCGCGATTTCATCAACGCAGGCCGCTCCCGGCAGGAGGCCATTGCATGACCATTACACTTATGTGGCTGGCCAATAATCTGTCACGTATTCTCTCGCTAGCTGGCGTACATATTGTGCTCAGCATTGTGCCACTAATCTGCTGCGCTGTAATCTCCATTCCTCTGGGGTGGTTGTTGAACCGTTGCCGACTTATACGTGGCGCAGCGCTGGCTCTTTGCTCGTTGCTTTATGCGATTCCGTCGTTACCCTTGTTGATTGCTATTCCTGGACTGATTGGCACAGGCATTCTCAACCCGGTGAATTTGGAAATCGCTTTGACACTGTACGCAGTCGCGTTAATGACGCAGTTTGCGGCTGACGCTTTTCAAGCAATTCCGCGCGCTACCTTAACAGCAGCCGATGCGATGGGATACGCTACCGCACATCGCTTCTTTAATGTGGATCTTCCGCTCGCTGTTTCATCGCTTATCGCTGGATTACGCGTGGTGTCAGTGAGCACAGTCAGTCTGGTCACTGTCGGCTCGGTAATTGGCGTGTCTTCATTGGGATCGCTGTTTGTAGAAGGTTATCAGCGTGCTTTTATCGGTGAGATTGTTATCGGCATCGTTGGCACACTGCTGATTGCTGTTGTGCTGGATCGCATACTGGCGGTGATTGGATATGTTGCCACGCCTTGGGTGCGGAGCGACCAGTCAGCGTCCAAACCGCGTGGCACGTGGCTGACTCAACAACACCAGTTGACTCAACAACGCCAGTATGCCGGTAATCAGGTGAGCGGGGAGGGTAATGCGCAATGACAATTTATGAACGTGTTGCCACATGGCTGACTGACCCTGCCAACTGGCAAGGTAGTACTGGTATCCCGATGCGTACGGCGGTTTACCTCGGGCATTGTGGACTCACTCTGCTGTTAGCTGCTGTGATTGCCATCCCGCTGGGATTGTATGTAGGGCACACTGGTCATGGACGTGGCGTGGTGGTGCCACTGCTCAACGCGGTACGCGCTTTGCCGACACTGGGTCTGGTTACTGTGTTATCGCTAGTTATGGGTCTTGGTTTGCAAGCTCCACTTGTGGCCTTGACATTAATTGCTATCCCACCGATTCTGGCAGGCACCTATGCCGGTGTTGAAGCAGTACCTCACGAATCCGTAGATGCAGCTCAATCAATAGGCTTTACTGGTCGGCAACTGCTATTGCATGTTGAATTACCCTTAGCGTTGCCGCAAATAATTGGCGGTATACGCTCGGCATGCATACAAGTGATTGCTACATGGACAGTTGCTGCATATCTGCCTATTGAAGGTCTTGGACGCTACCTCATTGACGGTTTGGCAATGTACGACTATTCACGCATGCTCGGTGGATCGGTAATCGTTATTGCACTGGCATTAATAGTCAATATTGTGTTGTCAATTGCGGAACGACTAGCTGTACCTGAAGGTGTACGCGCTTTGTCTCACAACACTGAGAACCAATAGTTACCGGTAGATATTCGTTGTCAATTATTTATCCATCAACGTGCACGGTGTACCAGCACATAACACTGGTGTACGCAAAAGCCGAGCATTTATAACACGTGCTGCCTGGCGCATATTTCTTATCTCATAACAGAACAGCACACAAGAAAACACCAAAAAGAAAGGGAACACATGTCGTTTATTACTGCAACATCACAACGTGCCTGTACCGTGGCCACTATTGGAGCAATACTCCTGTCCGCAGCAGCATGCAGCACTTCCGATCCACTTGATACCACCTCAGACGCCGATTCCGAGTCTGTGGGCACTATTGTTATTGGCTCAGCACAGTTTGCTGAAAGTGAGATCATTGCTCGTATTTATGCCGGCGCATTGGAAAATGCAGGCTTTGACGTTGAGGTCAACGCGCAAATCGGTTCACGCGAGGTGTACATTGAAGCGTTAGAAGATGGCTCTATCGACTTAGTGCCTGACTACACAGGCAATCTGCTGCAGTACTACGATTCCGACATTGATATGTCCGGTGCTGATGCCGACGAGGTATACGAAACACTTCTTAACACCATCCCCGATGGTTATACCGTTCTCGACATGGCTGAGGCAGAGGACGCTGATTCACTGAACGTGACCAGCGAATTCAGTGAGGAGTATGGTGTGACCAGCATCGCCGACCTTGCAGATCTGGATATGGAAATCAGCGTAGCTGCCTCCCCTGAGTTTGCTGAACGCTCTTATGGCATTCCTGGATTGTTAAAGTATTACGGTATTGATGCAACACTGGTATCGATTAACGATTCCGGTGGTGCATCAACGGTTGCTGCTCTTGTTGACGGTGACGTTCAGGTCGCGGATATTTACACCACCTCGTCAGCAATTGCGGAGAACAATCTCGTCACTTTGGACGATCCTGAGCATATGATACTGCCGCAAAACGTGGTACCACTGATTACGGAAGATGCCGCTACTGACGAAGTAGTAGAAATACTCAACGCTGTGCAGGCCGAGCTCACCACCGACGACCTGATCGACATGAACTCAGAAAGCGACAACGACTTAATGTCTGCTGAAGATATTGCTGCAGAATGGTTGTCAGCACACGGCATGTAAATCATGAAATGCGACAAGAAGAACTGTCACGTTTCAGGCGGTGCGTATGCTGTTCGTGTATGTTGTAGCCAACTGTGCTCGATACAGTGACGCGTGACATCACATTGCACATGTGCCGCTAAAAACAGCAGGGGCTGGTGATCTGAATCCATTCAATTACCAGCCTTTACTGTTATCTGTTTCTGTTCTCCGCAGTTATTCAGTTCTTTTCAGTTATTCAACTCTCCACAGTTTTCAGTCCTATACGGTTATTCGGTTCTCCCACAGCAGTAGTACGCCGTCGTAGCACGTCGTCGTATTATTCTTCAGCTACCAAATCCAAATACTCGTCATTCCATAAATCTTCATCGCCGTCAGGCATCAAAAGCACACGCTCTGGATTAAGCGCTTGCACAGCACCCTCATCATGAGTAACCAACACAATCGCACCTTCGTATTTAGTAATCGCTTTGAGAATCTCTTCGCGCGAAGCTGGGTCAAGATTGTTTGTCGGCTCATCCAGAAGCAGCACATTAGCTCGACTTGTTACCAGCGTGGCCAATGCCAATCGCGTTTTCTCGCCACCAGACAATACGCGAGCTGGTTTGAACGCATCATCACCAGAAAAAAGGAATGAACCAAGAATTGAACGCGCCTGAGTATCGTTAAGCTCCGGCGCCACATGACGCAAATTCTCTAATACTGTGGCATCAAGATCGAGCGTGTCATGTTCCTGGGCAAAATAACCAATCTTGCAACCGTGTCCGTATTCAACCACACCAGTATCGGGCTTATCGATATGCGCCAGCAAACGCAGCGTAGTAGTTTTGCCGGCACCGTTATAACCGAGAATCACCACACGTGAGCCTTTATCAATAGCCAGATTGATACCAGCAAAAACAATATTCGACCCATACGCCTTAGAAATATCTTTTGCCATAATCGGCGTACGACCGCAGGAAGCCGGTTCCGGAAAACGAATATCAGCAACCTTCTCTTTCTTCTGCGCGACTTGCGTATCCTCCAACAGTCGCTCGGCACGACGCATCATATTCTGTGCCGCCACAGCCTTAGTAGCTTTAGCGTGCAAACGAATACCCTGCTTCATCAGTCGCTCAGCTTTTTTCTCAGCAACTTCACGCTCACGACGACGACGTTCCTCATCGACTGCACGTTGACGCAAATACGCCTTCCAGCCAAGCGAATACATATCAATCTGACCACGCTGCGCATCCAAATGCCAGATCTTGGTCACCACCTCGTCAAGCAGCTCAGTGGAATGCGAAATAACCAAAAAACCGCCCTCATAACGCTTAAGGTACCCACGTAGCCACTCAATAGAATCAGCATCCAAATGGTTAGTAGGCTCGTCAAGAATCAACGTATCCGCATCAGAATACAAAATACGAGCCAATTCAATACGCCGACGCTGACCACCCGACAATGTTCCCAACGGCTGATTCATCACTTCCTGCGGCAAACCCAGAGACTCAGCCATCGCATAAGCCTCAGACTGAGCCGCATAACCGCCTGCTTTATCAAAATCCTGCAAAGCCTTGTCATAGCGGTTCATAGCCTTCGCCATCACATCCGGATCAGGATCAGTCATCTCACGTTCCGCTTTACGAATACGACCGATAATCTGCGCAATATCACGAGCGCTCATCATGCGGTCCAACGCGCTTTGTTGTGGATCATCGGCATGTGTGTCTTGCGGTAAATAACCGAGTTTGCCGGAAACTCGCACTTTGCCATCGCTGGGGAGAACTTCGCCGGTGATTACGCGCGTTAGTGTGGTTTTTCCCGCACCATTGCGCCCAACCAAACCAATTTTGTCGCCTTTGGACACATGGAAATCGGTGGGGTGCAGCAGTGTGCGTGCACCGATGTGAATCTCCAATCCTTGTGCCTCAATAGCCATGTTTTTCCTCACCTTTCAGCTCATGCCAAGCGTCCATCATAGCGAAGGGCAGCTATCGGAATCGCGTGGTGTGCTGCTCTCTGACATACAACGACACGCTCGAACAACTGTTCGAATATTGAAGTGATGTGGGGTATTCTTGGCATGGACTCACTGATCTGCTGACGGACGGAGGTCACAGTGGCTACAAAACAACCAGCATCACCAAACGGTGCAGTAACCGTAGAACGTGTACTCACCAGCGATGCGTTTCTTTCTCGAGCGCTCGCTAAAGCACCGATGCGTCATAGTAATCAGTCGCTTGTTGCTGACCTGTCTCATCTTCCTAAGGATCTGAAAATAGTTGTGCAGGGGGCGCGTGCACATAATCTCAAAAATGTTGACCTGGAGGTTCCTCGTAACCGCATGGTGGTGTTTACTGGATTGTCGGGGTCTGGTAAATCTTCTCTGGCATTCGATACGTTGTTTGCAGAAGGGCAGCGGCGTTATGTGGAATCGTTGTCAGCTTATGCGCGGCAATTCCTTGGGCAAATGGACAAGCCTGATGTGGACTTTATTGAAGGATTGAGCCCGGCTGTATCTATCGATCAGAAAACTACCAATCGTAATCCGCGATCTACAGTGGGCACTATTACGGAAATCTACGATTATTTACGCTTGCTGTTTGCTCGCATTGGCATACCTCATTGTCCGGAATGTGGGTCGTTGGTGAGTGCACAGACTCCGCAGCAAATGGTTGATACGTTGCTGGCTTACCCTGAGCGTACGCGTTTTCAAATTCTTGCCCCAGTAGTGCGTGGTCGGAAAGGTGAGTTTGAAGATTTACTCAACCAACTTCGTGGCGATGGTTACGCTCGCGCACTTATTGACGGTCAGATGTATCAACTCTCTGACGAGATCTCGCTGACTAAGCAGAAAAAGCACACAATAGAAGTGGTTGTTGACCGTCTGGTGATTCGCGACGGTATGCGCCAGCGTCTTACTGATTCCATAGAAACCGCATTACGCCTGGCTCAAGGTATTGTTGTTGTCGACTTTGTTGACCGCGATGACAATGATCCCAATCGTCGACAGCCATTCTCAGAGAAAAGAGCATGCCCTAACGGACATCAACTCGAGCTTGACGAAATTGAACCGCGCACCTTCTCCTTCAACGCCCCCTATGGTGCTTGCCCCGCATGTACCGGCATCGGATATAGTCTGGAAATCGATCCAGAACTCGTTATTCCAGATCCTGATAAAACAATTAACGAAGGAGCTATCGAACCATGGGGGTTAACCAAAGGCACTGGTGATTATTACCGCCACGTGCTCGAAGGCTTAGCCGACGAGATGGGCTTCGATCTTGACACCCCATGGCACGACCTGTCGGACGATGTACGTCACTCAATTTTGTACGGTCACAACTTCAAAGTTAAAGTTTCTTACCGCAATCGATGGGGGCGCTTGCGTGAATACACCACTGGTTTTGAAGGTGTAGTGCGCACGCTCATGCGTCGTCATGACGAAACCGACTCTGAACAAATGAAGCAGTACTACGAGTCGTATATGCGCGAAGTGCCATGTCAGGCATGCCACGGTCGCAGGCTTCGCGCTGAAGTATTAGCCGTAACAATCGACGGCATGTCAATTGCTGATGTTTGCGAAATGCCAGCAGAACGCAGCCTGGAATGGATGAACAATCTCGAACTTACAGGAGCTGCAGCGCAGATCGCCGGAGAAGTCCTCAAAGAGATCCGAGCACGACTGGGATTCCTCAATGACGTAGGGCTTAACTATCTCACACTGTCCCGAGCTGCCAAAACACTATCAGGCGGCGAAGCACAACGAATCCGCCTCGCCACACAAATCGGTTCAGGCCTGGTCGGTGTGATGTACGTTCTTGACGAACCTTCTATCGGTTTACACCAGCGCGACAATGAACGGTTGATCACCACATTGCATCATTTACGCGATCTCGGAAACACCCTGATTGTTGTCGAACATGATCAAGAAACTATAGAAAAAGCCGACTGGGTCGTCGATATTGCCCCCGGCGCCGGCGAACACGGCGGTGAAATCGTCTATTCCGGCCCTGCAAAAAAACTCATCGAAGCACCACGATCAGTGACTGGCGATTACCTTGCTGAGCGTCGCCAAATTGACGTGCCCCAAACACGCAGAAAAGTACGCAAAACACAGAGACTCACAGTGGTTGGTGCTCGTGAGAACAACCTGAAGAACCTCACTGTATCGTTCCCCCTAGGGGTGATGACCTGCGTAACTGGCGTCTCCGGTTCAGGCAAATCCACATTAGTTAATTCGATTCTTTACCCAGTTCTGGCAGACAAACTGAACGGCGCGCGCATTGTTCCCGGTAAACACACGCGCGTTGAAGGCCTCGAGCATTGTGACAAAGTGATTCACGTCGACCAAAACCCTATTGGTCGCACACCACGTTCCAACCCTGCCACCTACACCGGCGTTTGGGATAAAATCCGTCAACTATTCGCCAAAACGCCTGAAGCCCAAGTGCGTGGCTACGGTCCGGGACGATTCTCCTTCAACGTCAAAGGTGGCCGATGCGAAGCCTGCCATGGCGACGGCACACTGAAAATCGAAATGAACTTCTTACCTGACGTGTACGTGGAATGCGAAGAATGCCACGGCAAACGGTATAACCGCGAAACACTGGAGGTACACTACAACGGTAAATCAGTAGCGGACGTTCTCGATATGCCCATCGAAGAAGCAGCACACTTCTTCAAAGCCTACTCATCAATTTCACGCTACCTTGACACACTGGTCGATGTCGGTCTCGGCTACATACGCCTAGGTCAGCCAGCACCAACACTGTCCGGAGGCGAATCACAACGCGTCAAACTCGCCACCGAACTACAACGTCGTTCAACCGGCAAAACCGTGTATATCCTCGACGAACCAACCACCGGTTTACATTTCGAAGATGTGCGCAAACTTCTGCTCGTATTGCAAGGACTGGTAGATAAAGGCAACACAGTCATCATCATTGAACACAACCTTGATGTTGTGAAGTCAGCAGATTGGATCATTGATCTCGGCCCAGAAGGCGGTGACGGCGGCGGTACCGTTGTTGTTGAAGGCACACCAGAGCACGTAGCGCAGAGTCCTGATTCGTGGACAGGACAATTCCTCAAACCAATGCTCCACTTTTAACTTCGGTGCCAGTAAATGATCTGTGACCATGAGCGGAAACTCGTGAAAGGAGGCGACATGACGGTTGGACTAGTAGAAAAACACAGTCCCGACGAGTGGCAGAAAACCGCACGCGTATTAATGAATACCGAAAACACCAATACAAACCCGCACACTGGTGTGGATGCGGATGCTCTTGGCAGTAGTAATGCTGATAACAGTGAACAGGCTGCCGTCAATCGCAACGGTGCTCCGCTCCTTGGTGACACTCGTGACCTGTTCCGCCCAAAAACCAGCGATATTCCAACTCAACCAGGAGTATACAAATGGCGAGATGAACAAGGACGAGTGATTTACGTTGGCAAAGCCAAAAATCTGCGCAACCGTCTCAGCAATTATTTTCAGCCTCTGTACCAGCTTCATCCACGGACACAAACAATGGTGCTGACCGCCCGCAGCCTTGAATGGACCGTGGTAGGTACTGAACTGGAATCATTAACACTGGAATACACGTGGATCAAAGAATTTGAACCACGATTCAACATTAAACTACGTGACGATAAAACCTACCCATACCTGGCAGTCTCAGTAGGGGAGGAGTATCCCCGCATCTGGATAACGCGCAGTCGCAAACGTCACGATACACGCTATTTCGGCCCCTACGCCAAAGTATGGGACATGCGCCAAAGCTTGGACAAACTGTTAAAAACCTTTCCTGTACGCACATGCTCCAGCACGGTATTCCGCAAAGCTCAACTAACAGGGCGACCCTGCCTGTTGGCTTCTATCGGTAAGTGTTCTGCACCATGTGTAGGGCGCATCAGTGCGAAAGAACATCGTCGCTTGTGTGAACGGTTGGCTGGCATCATGACTGGACGACTTGGACGCTCCTATATCAACCAGCTGACGCGCGACATGAAGCAAGCCAGTGCCGAACTGGAATTTGAAAAAGCCGCACGCTTACGTGATGACATTCACGCGCTCAGCAGCGTGGTAGAACAAAACGCTGTCGCCTTCGATCAGGATGTTGACGCCGACTTTTTCGGCTTCGCCACGGATGAATTAGAAGCATCTGTTCACGCGTTTTTTGTTCGAGCAGGATCAATCCGAGGCGAACGTAACTGGAGTATTGAACGTGTTGAAGATATTAATGACACTGATCTGATGACGGAACTGATCACCCAAGTGTATTCCACCATTATTGGCGAACACGATACAGCATCATCTCCTACGCCGTCAGCATCGCTATCGGCATTGGTGTCAGAATCGTCTCCGACTGATCAGCCGAATACCAGTTCGCCTATTGTTGTTGAATCACGACGTGATGCAGTTGGATCAACCCAAACTCTTACCGCCACTGATGCTGTTGCACGAGCACAAGCCACACGTCAACGTCATCAACGGCAAGACCAAACCGGTCGTGCTGACTTGCTGGCGCCGATCGCCCCCATACCGCGCGAAGTGATCGTGCCAATTGAACCATCGCGGAAAAACGATCTAGAACACTGGTTGACCGGACTGCGCGGCGGCGCAGTCACGATTCGCGTAGTGAGCAGAGGCGAGAAAAAAGCGTTAATGGATCGTGCAAACGACAACGCATCACAAGCGTTGCAACGGAGCAAAATGAGCCGCATCAGCGATATGGCCACGCGAAGCGAAGCCATGAACAATATTGCTGACGCATTAGGACTGGAACAAGCACCATTACGTATCGAATGCTATGACATTTCCAACACCATTGGTGGTGCTTATCAGGTTGCTTCCATGGTTGTTTTTGAAGATGCTCTTGCCAAGAAAAGCGAATATCGCCGATTCGCTATTCGAGGAACTGACGGCAACGGTGCTGTTGACGATCTCAGCGCGTTATACGAGACGCTAACACGTCGATTCCGGCATGGCAATATTGCCGGTGACTCCGGCGACAGTATCGACAATGAACGTCGCGCAGCTTCCATCTCTTCACATGAGGTATCGCAGGAAGATACTGCTGAAACAACCGTGGCGTATTCCGCCGAACCAGACAGTCATAACATTGTTCAGCAGAATACTGACCGTCGTCGGTTCGCTTACAAGCCGAATCTTATTGTTGTTGACGGTGGCAAACCCCAAGTTATGGCTGCTGCCCAGGCATTACAAGACTGTGGCGTCGATGATGTTGCCGTATGTGGATTGGCTAAACGCCTTGAAGAAGTGTGGATTCCCGACGACGATTACCCCATTATTTTAAGCCGGCAATCCGAAGGCATGTACCTGCTGCAGCGTGTGCGCGATGAATCACATCGCTTTGCTATTACCTATCACCGTCAAACACGGCGAAAAGGAGCATTGCGTTCTGCTCTTGACAATATTCCCGGCATCGGCGAAACCTATCAAAAGCGATTATTGTCACATTTTGGATCAGTTCGTGCAATGCGCGCCGCCAGCGTCAGTCAACTGATGGACATCAAAGGCATCGGACAATCCAAAGCCGAAGCACTCTACAACGCCTTACATAATCACCAGGCAGAAGACAACACGTAATCACTGTCTGTCAGCGGTTGACCAAAATATCACATGACATCAACAGCGTCATCAATGTTCACTAATGAAACATTGACACGACATACGGCTACATCCATCGGTTAGCATGAGAAAGAACGCTAAGGAGGGGTTATGCCGATTGTCAACCATCGATGTGCAGTGCTGGGCAAACCAATTGCGCATTCGCTGTCGCCAGTATTGCATAACGCCGCATACCGAGCGCTAGGATTCGACGATTGGGCATATAGCAGGCACGAAGTAGACGAAACCGAACTCGACGAATTTCTCCAATCATTAGACAATACCTGGGCGGGCTTGAGCCTAACCATGCCATTGAAAAAAACCATTCAACCCTATGGCACGCCCAGCGACACGTGGGCAGAACGTCTCCATGTGGCCAACACAGTAGTTTTTGACTGGAATACCACCAACAGTAATATCGTCAGCGAAGACGCACACACAGAAACAAGCACCGTCAACAGCAAACAACACAGCAATCTGCCGGCGATGCGCTTATACAACACCGACGTCACCGGCATTGTGCTTGCTTTTGCTCATGCTCGCAGCACCGGCGCTCACACCAGTTCTGCGCTGACATCATCCGGCACAGCCGTTGTTCTAGGCAATGGCAACACGGCCATGTCTGCTATCGCTGCCTGCACAATGATGAACACCCCAACAATCAGCCATATCACTGTTGCCGCACGCCACCCCGGCCGCAACACAGCAGAATTACACCATATTGTTCACAACACCGGTTGCACACTGGACGTTATTCCGCTTAGCGCAGCCCTGGAAGCGCTCTGCCACGCCGATATAGCTATCAGCACACTGCCCGCACATGCTGCTGACCCACTGGCCACTGCCATACATCACAACACCGCTTTATCACCACGTGGCATGCTCCTCGACGTTGTATACGATCCACGCCCAACCGATCTGATGTCAGTATGGTCCCTGAACGGTGCGCCAACTATCGGCGGGCAGAATATGCTTCTCTACCAGGCAATCGCCCAGGTAGGACTGATGACAGGACGCGGCAACACTGTTGCTGACATTATTGAGAAACCAATGAGGCAAGCCCTCGAGGAGGTGCTGTGATGTTCAGACAATCGAAACCCTATTCAGGAACGGGAACACCAGCAGTGAGCGAACCATCGCCCGCCGGTGAATTTGAAGTTCTGCTCATCACAGGCATGTCCGGCGCCGGCCGCTCCTGCGCAGCAGACAGCATCGAAGACATGGGCTGGTACGTAGTTGACAATATGCCACCCAAACTGATCGTGCCACTGGTCGATATGATGACCAACTCGTCGTCAAAAATCCATCAACTCGCATGTGTTATTGACGTGCGCTCACGCAGTTACTTCGACGATTTATCACAGGTACTTGGCCATCTCGATGACCTTGGAGTAAAAACCCGTATTCTATTCCTCGACGCCAGCGACGACGTACTTATCAAACGGTACGAATCAGTACGCCGTCCACACCCACTACAACAAGGATCACGCCTCATTGACGGCATCACTGAGGAACGTTCACTACTCGCGGGGCTCAAGGAACGAGCAGATATTGTTATCGACACCTCCACACTGAACCTCCACCAGTTGAGTACCAAACTGTACGAAGGATTGCTCGGCAGTGGACCATCCAGCGTCACCGTCCACATATTCAGTTTCGGATTCAAATACGGTACCCCTATCGACGCTGATTTTGTTGCCGACGTTCGATTCTTGCCCAACCCCTTCTGGGTTTCTGAATTACGCGATATGAACGGCATGGACAAGCCAGTAAGCGACTACGTACTTTCCAGTCCAGGTGCCACAGACTTCCTCGACGCCTATGAGAAAGCAATTGCCGTGGCCATTGAAGGCTACGCGCAGGAAGACAAACATTTTGTCACTATCGCTGTAGGATGCACTGGTGGTCAACATCGCTCTGTAGCCATGAGTGAAGCATTAGCAGCACGATTACGGTCACGCGGTTTAACAGTTACAGTGTCAGCTCGTGAACTCCCACGACACCACAGTTAACCGGACATGTTGCAAAACATGCCATCTAGTGCGCTAAGTATGAACGAGTGGTGAACCGTCGTTCGGACACGCGGTAGGATAGACAAAAGTTGTCCAAGTCGTTGGGTAACACTTGACCCCGGTACAGTCGTGGGATGGGTTGCCGGGCTGGTTGGAAAGATTTGAGAGAACGGGACAGTAGGGAGGTTGGCTCTTGGCTCTGTTGGATGATGTCAAAAGTGAGTTGGCTGCAATAGACAACGAGCTTCCTGCCGCCAAGAAGGCGCAGGCCACTGCGATGATCCGATTTGGAGGGGGACTGCGATTAGTGCAGCGCCAGATCATCGTACAAGCGCAGTTCGATTCACTTGAAGCAGCCCAATGGTTGCAGTCCACCATCAAAAACCTGTATGGTCATGAGGCTTCATTGAAGCAGGTAGCTCGTCAAACACCCAATGGTGTAGTGCAACGTTACCTGGTACAGGTGGATCGTGGAGGCGCAGCACTGGCTTTGCAAACCGGTCTGTTAGATCGTCGTAAGCATTTGGTGCTCGGTCTGCCTGCCGACATCATCAGCGGCAATATTGCCCAAGTCAAGGCCGCATGGCGTGGTGCATTCCTCGCACACGGCGGACTGTCTGATCCTGGCAAAGCCAGCTATCTGGAAATTGTGTGCCCCACCAATGAGGCCGCGCTTGCACTAGTGGGTGCAGCTCGCCGCCTCGGCGTAACTGCTAAACCACGTCAGCTGCGCAGCTCTGAACGAGTCACGTTAAAAGACCCGGATGCCATTGAACGCATGCTCATGCTCATGGGAGCGCCGCGTTCTGCCCGTGAATGGACAGGCAAGCGTTCTGACGGTGAAGCACGAGGTAAGGCAAACCGGTTGGCGAATTTCGATGACGCCAACATGCGTCGCAGTGCCAAAGCTGCTGCCGAAGCCAGCGACAAGGTGCGCAAAGCTTTCGAGATTCTCGGCGATGACATTCCTGAGAACTTGCGCGCAGCAGGCCAATTGCGCCTTGATCATGGTGAAGCCAGTCTTGAAGAATTAGGGCGTTTGGCTAATCCGCCAATTACCAAGGATGCGATTGCTGGTCGTATCCGTCGTCTGCTACAGCTTGCGGAGAAAACAGAAAAGGCCCGTGCTCAGCAGAATCAGTAGTCATTTCTTACGCTGATTATCCGTGCACGGATTCTCACAGGAATATTCTTTTGCAAGCCAACAAACGCAGGTGTAAACGAACCCGAATGAACACATCCATTCGGGTTCTGTTCGTTCCCAGCGTTTGCGCAGGCTCTGTTGTATCATTCGTAAGTGGCATAACAACGCCATTCCACGCATTCTGCGGTCAGGAAAGGAATTTTACAGTGAAGACACTCAAGGATCTTGGAGATCTCAAGGGCAAGCGCGTTCTGGTTCGTGCTGATTTCAACGTTCCGCTGGACGGTACCACAATCACTGATGATGGTCGTATCAGGGCTGCACTGCCAACCATTACGACGCTGCGCGACGAGGGCGCAAAGGTTATTCTGATGGCTCACCTCGGTCGTCCGAAGGGCAAGGTTGTTCCAGAGTTGGGCCTGGCTCCGGTTGCTGCTCGTCTTGGTGAACTGTTAGGCATTAACGTTCCGTTGGCCGCAGACACTTATGGTGATGATGCTCAGGCCAAGGTCGCTGCAATGAACGATGGCGATGTTGTTCTGCTGCAGAATGTGCGTTTCAACCCGGAAGAAACCAGCAAGGACGCTGATGAGCGTGCTGCTTACGCCAAGAAGATTGCTGCTCTCGGTGACGTTTTCGTTTCTGATGGCTTCGGTGTTGTTCACCGTGCTCAGGGATCAAACTACGATGTTGCCACCGATCTTCCGGCTGCTGCTGGCCTGCTGGTAGAAAAGGAAGTTACCGCTCTGTCGAAGGCTACAGAAAACCCGGAGCGTCCACTGACCGTTGTTCTCGGCGGTTCCAAGGTATCCGACAAGCTCGGCGTTATTGAGAACCTGCTCGGTAAAGCTGACCGTCTCGTTATCGGCGGCGGTATGGTGTTCACTTTCCTCAAGGCTAAGGGCTATGAGGTCGGCACCTCCCTGCTCGAAGAAGACCAGATCGAGAAGGTTAAGGGCTATATCGAAACCGCTGAGAAAACTGGTGTAGAACTCGTACTGCCAACTGATATTGTTGTCAACCCTGGCTTCCCAGCAGATGACACTCCGATCGCTCCACAGGTTGTGCCGGCTGACGCAATTCCATCCGACATGATGGGCCTCGACATCGGTCCGGAATCCCAGAAGATGTTCCACGACAAGATTGTGGACTCCAAGACCGTGGTATGGAACGGCCCTATGGGCGTGTTCGAGATCAAAGAATTCGCCGATGGTACCGCTATTGCAGCACAGTCCCTGATCGACGCCACCAAGGCCGGCGCGTTCACCATCGTCGGTGGCGGCGACTCCGCTTCCGCAGTACGTAATCTCGGCTTCCCTGAAGAAGGCTTCTCGCACATCTCCACCGGTGGCGGCGCTTCGCTGGAGTTCCTTGAAGGCAAGGAACTGCCGGGTCTGAAGGTTCTTGCCTGATTCAACGGTTAAAGGGGTTCCCGTCATCGAGCCAAGCCAACGCATAATGGCGTAAGTGGGCTATAGTACAGCTCATGGCTTTGACGGGAACCTTCGCCTATAAGGAGCGATATTCATGCCAACATCTCGTATTCCGCTTGTCGCCGGCAATTGGAAGATGAACTTTGACCATCGTGAAGCCACGTTTTTTGTTCAGAAATTTGCGTGGCTACTACGAGACGCCAAATTCGATCACAAGCGATGCGAGATTGCTCTGTTTCCACCTTTTACATCAATCCGTAGCGTGCAAGTATTGGTCGATGCGGACCGTCTCAAAATCCGTTACGGTGCTCAAGCAGTATCAGTAACCTCGCAAGGAGCATTCACCGGTGACGTTTCCGCCGATATGCTAGCTCAACTAGGCTGCTCCTACGTCATCATCGGGCATTCAGAGCGTCGCAAATACCATCCCGAAGACGACGCCAATATTGTTGACCAGGTACGAGCTGTACTTGCGGCCGGTATGCAGCCAATTCTGTGCGTTGGTGAAAGCCTTGAAGAACGCCGCAAAGGTATCGAACTTGACTTTGCTGTCAGCCAGGTAAACGACGTTACACGTGACCTGTCTGATAAAGAAGTTGAACGGCTTATTGTTGCCTACGAACCAGTATGGGCCATTGGTACCGGTATGGTGGCCACCCCGGATTCAGCACAAGATGCGGCGAAAGCTATTCGCGACCATATAGTCGAACAGTTTGGCACAACAACAGCGAATACCATGCGTATTTTGTACGGTGGATCAGTCAACTCAGGCAACGCTGTTCAACTTATCCAACAGTCGGATGTTGACGGATTCCTGATTGGTGGTGCCTCACTTGACCCAGAAGAACTCGCCACCATCGCGCGCCTGACACTACGCACTGCACATTGAAATGATGAATTTCTAACATATACGGAATAATGCACTGTTTTTCACCGGGTTGCGGTATGGTAAAGAACAGTGTCCAATGAACTGGAGGTACACCCGTGAGTACGTGGGAAATCGTCGAGCTGGTTTTACAGATCTTTCTGGTGCTGTTCAGCGTACTGCTGACGCTGCTCATCCTTATGCACAAAGGTAAAGGCGGCGGCCTGTCCGACATGTTCGGCGGCGGTCTCACCCAAAATGCAGGCACCTCTGGCGTCGCAGAAAAGAACCTTAACCGTTGGACGATCATTATCGCCCTGCTGTGGGTGGCTATTATTATCGCCCTCGGTCTGATGACCAAATTCGGTGTGATCTAACCAGAAGAATACGTATATGCAGGCGACCCGCGACGTTTAATGCCGTGGGTCGCCTATTTTTTTGTACGCAGAAGCAGAATGTGACACTGTTTCAGACACGGCGTGAGAACAGAGAGGACGTGGTGGAGAACAATATCGATGAGAATAAGCCACAGCTGATAGTGGCAGATCTCGATGGCACGCTACTACACGATGCCAACAAGTTTGAAGACCGGTATTTATCACAACGGTCTGCAAACGCTATCCACCAGTTACATGACGCTGGATACCAGTTCGCTATTGCTACCGCTCGTCCTGTGAGCACTGGATACCAGTTTGTTGAACAGTTACCTGTAGACGCATGTATTTATCTCAATGGCGCACTAATCGATTGTGCCCCAGACAAGTCAGACGCTGACATGCTCACCAGCGGTGTCATACCAGACGACGGACATCTGATCAAAGTAGGTTTCTCATCGCAACGCGCAGTTGAAGTGTGCCGCTACATGTTGGACGAACTACCAGGGTTGAAAATTGGTATCGTCATGGATGACATGCGCTACGTGAACTGGGATATCAGCACAATGTGGGCAACACAACCATTTGTTCTCACAGATTTTTCTGACGTTCCACCCGGGCTGGCAGACAAAATTATCGCGATACCCGAACCTGAACAATGGGACACGTTACGTCGACTGGTTCCGCCAGATTTTGAACTCAATGTCAGCGAGAACACGTTGGCAATGCTGATGAACCCACTGGCTAATAAGGAACACGCATTGAACACGCTCTGCGCACGTATGGGTTTGCCATTGCGTTCTGTTGTCACCTTCGGAGATGACGTTATCGATATTGCTATGCTGCGCGAATCAGGCAGGGGAGTAGCAGTAGCCAATGCCAACCCACAGGTGATTGCCATTGCCGACGAAATCTGCCCATCCAACAACGATGATGGTGTTGCCCAATGGATTGAACACCTTCTACTGCGCTAGTAAGACTGATAGTAAGTCAACAGATTACTGTTCGCGTGAATAATCAGACAGGACCACGTTAGAAAATTGAACTTCTTGGAGTCATATAGTGTATGAATTGAACTTTAATACGCTTGCAATTGAACTTTATCTGTGCATAGGGATATTCTTGTGAACTAGTCACCGTAGTAATGAACTGGTTACCTCAGTAAATTGAACTTATGTGGAGATATGAATGGAACACACGACATTCGCAACACGACTCAAAACGGTTATGCAGGCTCGTGGTTTCAAACAAGTGGATGTGATTAACCGTGCGCAGATCAGTGGTGTCAAACTCGGTAAAAGTCATATCAGTCAGTATGTGAGCGGTAAAACCGTGCCGAGAGCCGATATTATGCACTTCCTTGCAGTGACGCTAGATGTTGATGAATCATGGTTAAGAACAGGGGAGAGCAGCCTACCTCCAAATATCGATGTTGTGAAAAATACGGCTAATACGGATGTTGCGGCAGATACGACTGCTGTTTCAAATGGATCTGTTGCAGCCGCCGCATCTACTGCAACGTCTTTTGCTGCACAGCCGAATACAACACCATCTATTGCCGTTGATAACACTGCCTTATCATTTGCACCTTCATCATCCACACTCCCATCGTCTACAGCCTCATCATTAAACGCCTCTCAGTCGAAAGGAACTCCTATGCGCCGTTTTTCCAAATCCACCAAACTCGACAACGTGCTTTACGACGTTCGCGGCCCTGTCGCTGAAGAAGCAGCGCGTATGGAGGCCGAGGGCACAAACGTGCTCAAACTTAATATCGGTAACCCTGCGCCCTTCGGATTCCGTGCACCCGACGAAGTAGTGTACGATATGCGTCGGCAACTGGCAGAATGTGAGGGGTATTCGCCAGCAAAAGGCCTGTTTTCTGCTCGCAAAGCGATTATGCAGTACGCACAGATCAAAAATCTGCCAAACGTGACAATGGAAGATATTTACACCGGCAATGGTGTAAGTGAACTGATTAATATGTGCATGTCTGCGTTGTTAGACGATGGTGATGAAGTGCTGGTACCGTCGCCAGATTACCCGTTGTGGACTGCCTGCGTGAATCTGGCTGGCGGTACAGCTGTTCACTACGTTTGTGACGAACAATCCGAATGGAACCCGGATATTGACGATATACGATCCAAAATCACTGACCGTACCAAGGCGATCGTGATAATTAACCCCAATAACCCCACTGGTGCGCTCTACCCTAAGGAGATTCTTGAACAGATCGTTGAAATTGCACGTCAAAACCAGTTGATCATTTTCTCTGATGAAATCTATGATCGTCTGGTTATGGACGGTTTGGAACATATTTCTATTGCTTCACTCGCACCTGATCTGTTCTGCGTAACATTCTCTGGTTTATCAAAGTCACATATGGTTGCTGGTTACCGCGTCGGATGGATGATTCTCAGCGGCGACAAAAATATGGCCGCAGACTATATTGAAGGCCTTAACATGCTGTCGAATATGAGGTTATGCTCGAATGTTCCAGCACAGTCGGTTGTACAAACTGCGCTGGGCGGGTATCAAAGCGTCAACAGCTACATCGTTCCCGGCGGGCGGATCTGCGAACAGCGTGACTATATTTATGAGGCGTTGAACTCAATTCCTGGCGTTACAGCGGTTAAACCGAAAGCTGCGTTCTATATTTTCCCGAAGATCGATGTCAAACGGTTCAACATTACTGACGACGAACAGTTTGCTCTTGATCTTCTTCGTGACAAGAAAATGCTTGTGGTACAGGGGCATGGTTTCAACTGGACCGAACCTGACCACTTCCGTATTGTGTATTTACCTCGCATAGAAGTACTTAAAGACGCCACTGACCGTCTTACTGATTTCCTGAGCTATTACCACCAGTAGTAGTACCA
>CAYQJZ010000005.1:1429-11613 GCA_964417995.1 uncultured Bifidobacterium sp. | reverse complement strand
AACAGTCATCTCGGCAGTTCTTGCCAGACTGCGGGGAATTGCGCCACCTAACCTAACAGCTAATACAGCAGTTTTCAGCCATTGACGCGGTCAATGCCGGACTGTACATCGGAGAGAACCGAATCCCACGAGTTGATGAACTGAGCAACGCCATCAGCCTCAAGCTTGTCGGTAACATCCTTGATGTTGATACCAAACTCAGCGAGCTTATCCATAACAGCGTGGCTCTCCTCATAAGTGCCTTCAACGCTAGGAGCGCCGTTGCCATGATCAGCCAGAGCGTTCAGAGTCTTCTCCGGCATCGTATTCACAACGAACGGAGCAACCAGTTCATCAACGTACTTGCAATCAGAGTAAGCGGCGTTCTTGGTACCAGTGGAGGCCCACAGCGGACGCTGCTTCTTAGCACCCTTAGCTTCCAGAGCAGCCCAACGCGGATCCTCAGCGAACTTCTTCTCGAACAGTTCGTAGGCCAGACGTGCGTTGGCAACAGCAGCCTTGCCTTCCAAGGCCTTTGCTTCATCAGAACCGTTGGCTTCGAGCAACTTATCAACTGCGCTATCCACGCGAGATACGAAGAAGGAAGCGACAGAACCGATGTGGGTGAGATCGTGGCCGTTAGCGTCAGCCTGAGCGATGCCCTCGATGAACGCATCAATAACCTGCTCATAGCGCTCCAGCGAGAAGATCAGGGTGACGTTCACCGAGATACCCTTAGCCAGGGTTGCAGTGATAGCCGGCAGACCTTCGAGAGTGGCTGGAATCTTGATCATAGCGTTTGGACGGTTGACCTTCTCCCACAACTGCACAGCCTGCTCAGCAGTGGCTTCAGTCTCGTGAGCAAGACGAGGATCCACCTCGATGGACACGCGACCGTCAACATAGTCAGTTTTCTCAGCGATGTCCTTGAAAATATCGCAGGCGTTACGCACATCGGTGGTGGTCAGTTCGCGAACAGCGTCCTCAACATCAATCGGGCCAAGTTCTTTGAGCTGCGGATCGTACGGGCCGACCTGGCTCAGAGCCTTCTGGAAAATCGACGGGTTGGTGGTTACACCCACCACGTTCTTGTCAGCGATCAGTTCCTGAAGGCTGCCGGACTCGATACGGGTGCGGGACAGATCGTCCAGCCAAATCGACACGCCGGAGTCGGACGTACGCTGGGTTGCTTCAGTCATTTGTGTTTTCTCCTTTAATTCCGATTGGGAACAATTCATGTTCCAAACCGGACAACGGCATATGACATAACCATTACCGCTGTCCGGATTTGATGATTCCTCAGTGGGGAATCTATGACTTAATGCTTAAGCCGTGCCTTATAGGCGGGATGTCACTCAGCTTCGCTGATGGAAGCCTTGGCGGCTTCAACAACATGCTCAGCAGTGATACCAAGGTCGATCATGTTTTGACCGCCGTCGCCCTGCAGGCCGAACTGTTCGATGGACACAGCCTTACCATAGGCGCCGAGATACTTGTACCACGGCATTGCCAGGCCGGCTTCAACAGACACACGAGCCTTAACATTGGCAGGCAGCACAGCCTCCTTGTAGTCGGCATCCTGCTGTTCAAACCATTCCATCGAAACCATCGACACAACGCGAGCCTTGATACCCTCATCAGCCAGCGTCTGAGCAGCAGCTACAGCCCACTGAACCTCGGAACCCGAAGCCATAATGATGACATTCGGAGTGCCGTCAGTGTCCACGAGCACGTAAGCGCCCTTCTTCACGCCATCCTTAGCCTTCTCAGCAGTTTCAGCAAGCGTCGGCACACCCTGACGAGTCAGGATCATCGCGGTCGGATAGGTGTTGTTCTTCTCAAAGAACGCACGGTAAGCTTCAGCAGTTTCCCACTGGTCAGCCGGTCGGACAACCTCGAACTGCGGGATTGCACGGAAGGAGGTCAAATGCTCAATCGGCTGGTGAGTGGGGCCATCCTCGCCAAGAGCGACAGAATCATGCGTCCACACGTAAAGGTTCGGGATTTCCATCAATGCAGCCAAGCGGCAGGCAGCACGCTCGTAGTCAGCGAACTGGAAGAAAGTGCCGTTGAACGGACGAGTATCAGAGCCCAGCAGAATACCATTGGTAATCGCACCCATAGCAAACTCGCGCACGCCAAAGTGCAGCTGACGTCCGTACTGAGAGGCTTCCGGCCACTGGGTGGTGGCATATTCTGCAGGCACAAACGACGCAGCACCCTTGATATTGGTGTTGTTCGAGCCGCCAAGATCAGCAGAACCGCCCCACAGTTCAGGCATCACAGCAGCAATAGCGTTGAGCACAGCTCCAGAAGCTTTACGTGTTGCTACCTTTGAACCGGTCTCAAAACCAGCCTCAAGCTCGTCAATAGCCTGATCGAATCCCTCAGGAAGCTTGCCGGCACGGATACGCTCGTACAGAGCGGCCTTGTCAGGATTGGCAGCAGCCCACTTGGCAAACGACTTATCCCATTCAGCGTGAGCGGTCAGACCACGATCAGCAACCTTGCGAGCGTAGGCGAGAGCTTCCTCATCAACCGGGAAGTCAACATCAGGGTCGAAGCCCAGCGTTTCCTTAAGACCGCGAACGGCGTCCACACCGAGAGCAGAACCGTGCGAAGACGGATCATTAGTCTTACCCGGGGTTGGCCACGCGATAAGCGTGTCAACCTTGATGAACTTCGGACGGTCAGTAATCTGCTCAGCCTTGTCGAGCACAGCAGCCAGACCTTCGATATCTTCCTTATAGGAGCCGTCAGGCTGAATAAAGCTGAACTCGTCAGTGTACCAGCCGTAAGCCTCATAACGCTTGAGAATATCTTCAGAGAAAGCAATCTTTGTATCGCCTTCAATCTGGATATGGTTTGCGTCAAAAATTACAGTCAGGTTGCCGAGCTTCTGATTGCCAGCAAGCGAGCAGGCTTCAGCAGAAACACCTTCCTGAACATCGCCTTCACCGCAGATGACCCACACCTTGTGGTCAAACGGTGAGGTGCCAGCTGGAGCGTCAGGGTCGAGCAGGCCGCGCTCATAGCGTTGACCATAAGCGAAACCAACAGCAGAAGCCAAGCCCTGTCCGAGTGGGCCAGTGGTCATTTCGATGCCTGGAGTTAAACCAACCTCAGGGTGGCCTGGGGTACGAGTGTCTTTACCGCCGCGGAAGTTCTTAAGATCGTCGAGAGTGACGCCATAGCCAGAGAAGTACAGCTGGACGTACTGCGTCAGAGAAGCATGTCCGCCGGAGAGGATGAAACGATCTCGACCCGCCCAATTCGGATCATTGGGATCGTGCTTGATGAAGCGCTGGTAAAGCGTGTAGGCAATCGGCGCCAGAGAGACCGGGGAACCGGGGTGGCCGTGGCCGGCTTTCTGAACCGCGTCCGCAGAGAGCACCTTCGCCATCTTGATGGCGCGCTCGTCCAATTCAGACCAGGTGTTATCGGTCATTTTGTTTGATTTTCCTTCCATTAGGACAGGTCGGACGCTTATGCATCAGGGCATAAGTCACAGGCATAAAACGTCCTCACATTGCATTGCTTATCGTAGCTTTTACAGACGACCTGACAGCGGATTGTCTATTTGTGTCAGTAGCAGCAATTTCGCGTGTCGACGGCAGAAAAATTGCGAGCGTGTTATGGAATACGGAGTTCTGATTTCTAGTGATGTCCTACGCGGTATTGAGGTATGGAACTGGAAAGTTACTGAACGTTAGCGCTAACACATCGCAGTTCGTTCACCGGCGACGAACGTATTAGCACTCACTGGAAAAGAGTGCTAATACAATGATCAGCAGTACTAACTCATTCGCGACACGCCAGACACGCCGAACGCGTTCGACACGCCCATCGCGACACGGCACCACTCAGGGAGGCATGCCATGACACAATCACGACGCATGCTGGTACTGCGCGCTGTTGTAGAAGACTATATTCGTTCACAAGAGCCGGTCGGTTCCACCAGCGTTGCTCGTGATCACAATCTCGGAGTGAGTTCAGCCACAATCCGCAACGATATGGCGGCGTTGGAAGATGAAGGCTATCTGACACAACCTCACACGTCAGCAGGCCGTGTACCAACAGAAAAAGGTTACCGGTATTTTGTTGATCGTCTGGCTACAGTTGTGCCACTGTCTGAGGCACAGCGTCGCGGCATTAACAGTTTTCTGTCAGGTTCGGTGAGCTTGGAAGACACGTTACAGCGTGCTGCACGCTTACTGGCGCAAATCACCGGACAGGTGGCGGTTGTGGCATCTCCCTCAATGGCTAAATCCACATTGAGGCATGTAGAGATTGTGCCAGTATCAATGACAACACTTCTTGCTGTGATGATCACCGATATGGGTAGGGTAGCGCAGCATTTACTGGTTGTAGGTTCTTTGCCAGACAGCACTGTTCTATCTGATTTCAGCACGATGGTAAACGCCCAATGCAACGGGCTACTGTTATCTCAAGCTGCACAAACAGTACGTGCGATGGCTTCAGACAGTCGATGGCAGAATATTCGCGCTTTAGTTGACGCACTAGCCAAAGCCTTTGACACGATGGCCGACGACGAGAGAACCAGCGAACTATATATGGCGGGCACGTCCCGTCTTGCTCACCAGCACACTGTTGCTGACCTAGCTCCGTTGTTTGACGCGTTAGAAGAACAAGTTGTACTCATGCGATTGATGAGTGCACTAAGCGAAGAAGCGCAATCTGATGGTGTGAGCGTCGCTATCGGTTCTGAAATGCACACACCGGGATTACTCCATGCTTCCGTTGTCACCAGCGGATATGGACACTCTGGAACCATACGGCATGCTGAAAGTCAGCACGAGGACACAGTCACAGATGCAGAGGATAACTATGAACGCGACTCAGCGGCTTCTAGTGATCCAGTAGCTTTTGTCGGGTCAATCGGGCCAACATATATGGACTACGCCACCACCATGGCAGCTGTGAGGGCAGTGGCCCGCTACCTGACTTCATTCCTCGCCCACGGTGAGGAACAGTCACATAGCTGACCCAGCCTTGTGGCACAATTGCTCGCGGACATCCAAACGTAAGGAACGGAACCAGTGGCAGATTACTACGAAGTACTGGGCGTAGACCGCTCGGCCAGCGACGAGGAGATCAAGAAGGCTTATCGTAAGATGAGCCGTAAGTACCATCCCGATATTGCCGGCCCGGAATACGAAGACAAGTACAAAGAGGTGAACAACGCCTACGAGGTGCTGTCCGACCCCGACAAGAAACGCATGTACGATGCAGGCGTTGATCCTAACGACCCTAACTCCGGTCCATACGGTGCAGGTGGTTTCAGCGCTAGCAGCATGAATGACATCTTTGACCAGTTCTTTGGCGGCGCGTTTGGTGGAAGTGCCGGTGGTCGAGGACCAATTCCTCGAACTCAGCCTGGCCGCGATTCGTTAGCATCTGTGACCGTTGATCTGAAAACTGTGGTGTTCGGCGGTACAACCAGTGTTCGCGTGTCTACATTCGGTTTATGTCAAGAGTGTGGAGGCTCCGGCGCCTCGGGCGGCACACAACCAACTACATGCCCTAACTGTCATGGTCAAGGGCATGTGCAGAAAGTTGTTCGCACAATGCTCGGCCAAATGATGACCTCATCGCCATGTGAACGATGCGAAGGCCACGGCACAGTGATCTCCAACCCGTGCACTTCGTGCATGGGCCATGGTCGTGTTCGGACTACACGCACTGTTGGGGTGAATATTCCTGCCGGCATCACCGACGATTCGCGTTTGCGTTTAGCTAACCAGGGCGAGGTTGGCGAATGTGGCGGTGCAGCCGGCGACTTGTATGTGGATGTGCGTATCAAGTCCGACAAGCAGTACACGCGCAATGGCGATGACCTGCACTGCTGGGTTCAGGTGCCAATGAGCTGGGCAGTACTTGGTCATGATCTTGATATCGACACGTACGACGGCACTCAAACAATTTCGGTACCCGCCGGATGCCAGCCCGAAGACACGATTACTCTTAAAGGCCTTGGCGTAGGTAAATTGCGTGCCAACGGTGAACGTGGTGATCTGGTAGCTCACATGACAGTAGAAATACCTACCAAGCTCACCGACGAGGAACGTGACTTGATGGAGCGTTTCGCATCAAGCCACGACTCTGACGCTACACATGTAACGCAGAGCTCACGGCCGACCTCAGGTAACAAGAGGGGCTTCTTCTCCAAACTTAAAGACGCTCTCGGTTGAAGAAAACGACGGCGGCGATGATGCGGTGGCAGTTATGACAGTAGTGATTTGCTAACGCAGCAGAGAACGACACATTGACCGGTATTCACTAACATAACCGCCACCAAAAAACACGCAGTGACCAGCAATCGGGTAGAGTTGCCACAGTGTGCGACGCTCGACATATCCAGCTTTTAACGGATGCACCGACTGATAACCGTCGATAATGTCAGTCAAATTGGACATGCCAAAAAGATGAAGCATCGCCAAATCCTCTTCCCGATGCCCACCGTGTGCAGCCGGATCAATCAGCACACCCTCACATTCACCTGAATCATCTGTCCACATCACATTGCCACTCCACAAATCACCATGCACACGCGCTGGCTTATTGTCAGCAGCACGACCTAACAGTTCAGGCAATGCGGCAATAACCTGATTTGTTAAATCCATATCTGATTGACGCAATTCGCCACGGTCAATACCCATCTGAACCATCGGACGTAAACGCCCCTCAGCCAGATACGTTGCTGCATCAGTCCACTTGCCAGTATCCATCGGCACAGGATCATCCAATGGGCCGAAATAACACGTGCCATCATAATTATCCGGCGCTGAACCAAAATAAGCAGCTCCAGCATCATGCATACGCGCAAGTGCTGCGCCGAAACGGTAGGCTGCATCACGCGTAGGAGCGCATGGAATAATTCGCTCGATGTTAAGATGACTGTCGTCCCAGTCGTACACGTTGACCACACGCGGTCCGCCCGGTGCGGCGGCCAACCACTGCAGTCCGCGACCTTCACATTCAAAGAATCCTTTTGGACTGAATGCTCTGCTTTTGCGGTGTTGTGCCATTGTTGCCATCCTTTCACGCAGTGGGGTCAGTACTGTACCGTTTATGTCAGCGAGTTGCCGTGGACTGTATAGGTTGCGTCCCCATTGTGTGGGCGCTGCACGACATTCGTGTATTTCGGTGTGCAGGTTGCGGTCTAGCGCTACTGTGGGATGTCGGCAAGTTGATAGAACGAGGAAAACGAGGGGAAGATGAACTTCTTCGAAGCCATTGTTTTGGGGTTGGTGCAGGCGTTGACGGAGTATCTACCGGTGTCGTCGAGTGCTCATATTCGGATAATTGGCGATCTGATGCTCGGTTCTGATCCGGGGGCGGCTTTTACTGCGATTATTCAGTTGGGAACGGAACTGGCGGTGTTATTGTATTTCCGTCGTGACATTATCGCCATTCTGTCAGGATGGTTGAAGTGCTTGTTTGGTAAAGAGGGAACGGATTGGCGATCCCGTATGGGCGCGCATAATCGTGACGCTCGTTTTGGCTGGTACATTATCGTTGGTACGTTGCCGATTCTTATTTGTGGTCTGCTGTTCCAAGATATTATTGAGACCACGCTGCGTAATATGTGGATTACGGTAACTGTACTGCTGGTGTTTGGCATTCTTCTGTGGGTTGTTGATGCTCAATCGCGGCAAATTAAAACAGTTAGGGAGATGACTGTTAAAGACGCGTTACTATTCGGTATTGGTCAATGTTTGGCATTGATTCCTGGTGTTTCGCGTTCTGGCGGCACAATTACCTTTGGTCGTGCAATGGGGTACACGCGTGAATCGGCTGTGCGTGTCAGCTTTTTGATGGCAATTCCTGCTGTGTTTGGTGCAGGCATTTTGGAAACAATTAGCGCCGTTCAAGATCTAAATTCAGGCGAGGCGGGATTATTCCCTGGTTGGGGTCCAACCATTGTGGCTGCAATTGTCAGTTTTATTGTGGGTTATGTGGTTATTATCGGATTTTTGAAATTCGTATCCTCTTTCTCATATAAAGCATTTGCGATTTACCGCATCGGTCTCGCTATAGTGGTGGCGATCCTGCTGATTGCTGGTGTACTCTCACCGTTGGAAGTATCAGTCGCGTAAATGCCGTAGCACGAACGCTTGTCGGCGTTCAGTACTTTATGCGCCGTGTGTGAACGGTCAAAATGCTGATGGAAGCTGAACTATGGAACAGAAAACACAACACGATATTTTCTCGGATGGTTGGTATACGCTTCCTGCGGCGGAAACGAACGGTTTGCACAATCTGCATGTTCTAGCGCGAACGGTTATTACTTGTACCGCTGAACAGAAAAGAGAAGAAGAGAAACTGATCCTTCGTATCACAGCAGACGACCGTTACAAGTTATATGTCAATGGGACATTCATATCAGAAGGACCGGCACCAGCATATCCAGAACACTATTATTACAACGAGTTCGATCTCACAGACCAGTTAAACGAGGGAGACAATCTCTTCGCTGTTCACCTCTATTATCAAGGGCTTATTAACCGAGTATGGAACAGTGCAGACGGAAAGTTCGGTCTGGGCTGCGAGGTTCTGCGACAGAGATCCGGCGACGCGACAACAGTGGAGATGCCGGAGTGGAAGTATCAGATATCCCACGCATACTGCGGAGAAACGATCGGATATGACACGCAGTTTCTTGAAAATTTTGACAGTCGTCTATGGGATGACGACTGGAATACTACAGCATATGATGACCAGTCGTGGAAGCTCATGGACAAAGCGAAGCCGGTCGGATACCGCTTCGAAAAACAGCCCACAAAAATGCTTCACATTTATGAAATGCAACCAAAGGAACTACGTCGGACACACGAGGGCTGGTTTTTGGACATGGGGCAGGAGGTCACGGGAGTACTGGAGATGGACGCCATATCTCCCAGTGATGGCATTCAGGTTGTTTTGCGCTGCGGAGAAGAACTAACCAGCGACAAACGAGTACGGTACGACATGCGATGTGGCTGCAAATATGAGGAGACATGGACGCTGAGAAAAGGAATCAACCGTCTGCAACCATATGATTACAAAGGGTTTCGATACGGGGAAATTCTGTGCAATTCGCAGACAGAAATTCGACATATTCGCGCTACAGTGCGCCATTACCCTATGAATGAGGCACTCTGCACCTTCCAGTCAGACAACAAGACAGTGGACCGGATTTTTAACCTGTGTAAAAATGGCGTGAAATGGGGAACGCAAGAGGGCTACCTAGACTGTCCCACAAGGGAGAAAGGTCAGTATCTTGGGGACGCAGTCATAACTTCTCGAGCCCACGTTTGGCTTACTGGATCGGTTGACATGCTGAGAAAATGTGTGGATCAGTTTGCGCAAACAGAACAGAACTGCCCAGGATTGGCGGCAGTAGCGCCAGGATCTCTCAGACAGGAGATTGCCGATTTTTCACTAATGTGGCCCCAGCTTCTTCTAACCGATTATCAATTTACCGGAGACACCGAGTTTCTCGCGAAGTACTATCCAGTAGCAAAGGCGATCATTGAGCATTTCCGACAGTACGAGAGGGAAGATGGTCTACTTGAACAGGTGTCAGGTAAATGGAATCTCGTAGACTGGCCAGAAAATTTACGAGACGGCTACGACTTTGAGCTGAGCCGTCCCGTCGTAGCGCCAGGCTGCCACAATGTGGTAAATGCTCTCTATATCGGGGCTGTTGGTATGATTCTCGACATAGAGAACATTTTCGACGTTCCACACAGTTATGATTACGAGTCTTTGAAAAAATCTTTCATCAATACTTTCTTTTCAGAACAAACAGGGCTTTTTACTGACAATCCAGATAGCAGCCACAGTGCAATTCACTCAAACATTTATCCTCTCTACTATGGTCTATGCCCGGAAGGAACGGAGAACAGGATCGCTGATTTCCTTGTAGAAAGAGGAATGAGCTGCGGTGTTATGACAAGTTATTTTTATCTGAAAGCACTGGCACGTGTGGGAAGATATAACGATGTTTACCAGACCCTAATCAATGAGAGCGAACACGGGTGGATCAATATGCTCCGGGAGGGAGCGACCACGTGCTGGGAAACATGGGGAAAAGACCAGAAATGGAATACCAGCCTGTGCCATCCCTGGGCATGTGCTCCAATCTCCGTGTTGATTGAAGATATCATCGGATTCCACCCAGATCCACGTGACAAGAAGGG